>DUOD01000044.1 GCA_012838995.1 Clostridiales bacterium | reverse complement strand
TCGGTTAATTCATTTTTTTAATAGATAATTTACGATAAAACACTATTGACAAATTTACTAAAATACTTTAATATATGATGGTGACTAAAGGGTATATATGCTGATGTAGCTCAGTAGGTAGAGCACTTCCTTGGTAAGGAAGAGGTTCACGGGTTCGATTCCCGTCATCAGCTCCAGTTACATTCCTTTGAATGCTTGATATGACAGCGTTTGAAGGGATTTTTTTTCTTTTTAAAGATCGAATTTTATAATTTCTTATGAATAATTAATAAATTGCCCTTCTTGTATCGTTTAAAAAATAGGGATATTTACTTTATTTCTTTAAATAACCCCAAAAATGCAGAAAGAAAACAAAACTATAAAGCTATCTTAGGTCGGATGGAAACTGCTATTTTTTATACACAAGGTAAATATATTATATATTCAATAATATAATCAAAATAATAATGGTATAATTATGTCAGTATTGGCAGATAGGGGTATTTTTGATTATGTTATATCAAGAGAAAATGATTCAAAAGATAAAAGAAAAAAGCCGTCAGGATAAATGCGTGGTTGCAACAATGACGTATGGGTCATTTTCCCAAAATTGCGGAGATCAGTACTCCGATATAGAATTTTATATTTTTATAAGGGATGATGAGTTTGACAATTTTATTTCAAGGGAATGGATTGAAGATATAGAACCATATTATCTACATTTTAGAAATGAATTTGGAACGGAAGTTGTAATATTCAAAAACTTAATCCGGGGGGAATTTCATTTTCTACCTGAAAGGGAAATGGATATTATTAATTCTTTTAAATTTGTCGGATGGTTTCCTAATACCGATTCTATGCTGCTTTACGATTGTAACGGAAAACTAAAAACATATCTAGATTCTTTAAAAGAAGTTAAAATAAAGCGGAATACCGCTAAAAATATTGAGGAGGTATGGAATAATCTATTAAACGTTTTGTTGTTGGGAATGAATGTTTTAAAGCGTGGTGAGAGGGCAAGGGCTTTAGAATGGTTGTGGTATGCACAGCGTTATTTACTTCAACTAGTGAGAATAAAGGAAAAGAAGGCGGACAGGTGGGTAAATCCCACAAAAAATTTGGAGTGGGATATTACAGAAAAAGCATATCAAAAGTATAGTCTGTGCACGGCCAGACTACGGGAACAAGAATTATATTCTGCATACAATAATGCTCTTATACTGGGAAAAGAATTAATGGATAAACTAAGCAAACTCTATGGGGCCAATATCCAAAGGGATTTGCTTGTAAGGTTGGAGGAATATTTTAATAATAAAGGTGGCATAAACTATAACATACCAAAGGATTGAAATTTTTGTTTATTTATAAAAGGATTGTATGGTCTAATATATGTTTTTATACAAAATATATATTGGTTGCATAATATTATCGGGGGACATATTTAGTAAGATCTTGCTGCAAAGCAAAGGGCAATACTAAACCCTTTAAAAAGGTTTATCAGGGGTGGGTACATATGCCTGCGGATCACGGACCTGGGTGGCCTTACCGGTCGAAGTCTGTCCTTTAGGTATCCGGAAAGTGTGGAAAAGAAGGGGTATATTGAAAGAGCTGCAAAAACCCCGCATCCATAGGGGTGATAGAATGATTAAAAAACTTATTGCCATATCCATAGAAAGAAACAGACCTCTCAAGATAATTTATCAATCGGAAAAGGGAATTACCCAGCGCACCATAAGAATAAACTCCGTCCAGGGAAATATGATTAAGGCGTATTGTTATACAAAGGGCGGTTACAGGACCTTTTATATAGACAGAATTCTGGCTGCCGAGATTGATTATGGACATAATAAGCAAAATAGATCCCGTTAACGAATAATAGAAATCGAAAAGTGTGTCTAATTTGTATTGGATAAAATAATAGTGTTTTACAGGTTCTGACATTTCTGGATTTTGTAGAATCCAATCATTTCCGAAATCCTAATGTTTCAGTGGAAAGTCTTTAAATATTATAGCATATATAATGTAAAAGCAGATAAAGCCAGAGACTTGAAAGCCTCTAGCTTTGTCTTGATTTATTATTCATTTGCGTTAAATCCTAAGAATCCCCCAAAAAACGGCCAGATGAGAACCAGTATCAGGAAGAAAAACAGCAGTTCAGTTCCATCACCGCCAAATTTACCTTTGCTAAATCCCATAATTACACCTCTTTTCGTGCAATTTTTCCATATATTCTAATCCTTAGCAGAAAGGTTTAGGGTTTGCGCCGGGACGCATCCTCAATTTAGGTTATTTCTTTGTTTTAATTAAGGCTGTAGCTTATACTGGTGATATAGATTAGAATATATCCTATTTTTAATATATTAGAGATATAAAGATTTGTTACATAGGATATAAAGTATACAAAGCGGGTTATCCGGTGCTTAGGGTATCGCCATTGCTGTTGAAAGAAGATTTGACAAACAAAAACGGACCGAAAGACATCCACGGAAGACATCAGCCTTTGCTGTCGGTAGAGGATTTCGCTACACAGACAATAGAAGCGTCAATCTCCGATGAAGCATTAGCCATGGCTATCAATGGAGGATTTCCGAACATGAAATTAGGTAAGATGCCACAGAATACTGGGTATTTGCCATTGCTATTGATAGAGTTAATAATGTGAGCAACCTACCTTAAATATTTACCCTGCCCTTATTCATATTGGTAAAGGACTTAGTTAGATTGGATGAGGCATTAGAGTTTGTCGGGAACCTTTATAATGGTCCATCGTCTAATAATTATAAGGAGTGATTATATGAAAAGGTATCTATATTATTTATTTGTTTGCATACTTATAGCCTTTGTTTTCTTGGCAGGATGCACGAACAGCAACGGTAATTTGGCACCAAAAATGCAGGATGGTGGAGCAAAAACTTCTGAAAATAACGCTGAAGAGAAGGCTGATTGGCAACCTACAATCTATGATAATGTTAACGATTTAGACGGCGTTGCTATGACCGTCAAGGAAGGAACGGTGTCTTCTACCGGGCTGACCGTGGTGTTTGAAAACAGCTCCGACAGAGATTGTATTTATGGGGAATATTTTTGTTTGGAAAAGAGGGTCGATGGAAAGTGGTATCAAGTCCCTGTAACAATAGAAGGTGATTACGGATTTGAGGATATTGGCTATAATTTGGCCCGTGGAGATGTCGGCGAGTGGCCGGTAAACTGGGAATGGTTGTATGGAAGCCTGGATGCAGGACAATACCGTATAGTGAAGGATATACTCGTTCTTGAAGATTCGGGGGTGTATAGTGCCTATTATATGGCTGTGGAATTTAGCATTTAACGGTTGGGCACAATCAAGTATTGTTAATCTAATTGACAATTCGCCGTATAAAAGAGACTTGAATAATAGGGGCTTTTATAAAAAGGAATCTTATAAAAGGGGTTCCATGGTGAGCTAATTTTAGAAGGCTGTAATTCTTTGTATACGGCCTTCTTTTTATATTTAAACCGGTGGGGAAGATTCCCAAAGTATGATATAATAAAACTGAAGGTAAAATCTATTTGACATGGAAATACAGCAAAACATATACCGTAGGTTGTACCGGTAATAAAAAAGCGCCATTATACAAAAGGGGGCACCTATATGTGCGGAAGGTTTCTGCTAAACAGCCCAATAGGGGATATAATAAAAAAATACAGTATATTTTACAGGGAAGACGGCGAATACAGTTCCGGTGATGTGTACCCAACTCAAAATGCCTTGATTGTATTGGAGGGCCAAAAAAGAATAATGACCCAGGGGAAATGGGGTTTTGCTAACTATAAAACCAAAAGAGCCATAATAAATGCTAGGGCGGAAACGGCTATAGTCAAACCCATGTTTAAGAAAAGCGTTTACGGTGCAAGGTGTATAATTCCCAGCAATGGATTTTACGAATGGAAAGATGAGGGGAAGGGGAAAAAGGTTAAGTACAAAATAGGTTTGAAGGACGGCGGTTTAATTTCTTTAGGGGGAATTTATAAAATATCCTTGGATGAAGATTTTAGAGAAAGATTGAGCTTTGTTATAATAACTACCGAGGCGCAGGGGAATATGAAAGCAATACATCACCGAATGCCTCTTATAATAAATGACGATGTACTGGATGCATGGCTAAATAAAAACACATCCATGGAGTTAGTTGAAAAAGTTATTAAATCAAAAATTTATACTGAGCTAGTAATTGATAAATGTGGTTAACCGGCACCACGATGATGCCGTTGATATTTTTAAAAACCCTGGGCATCATGCAGCTATTGATCTTCTACATTCAACATCCAAACTCTCTTAAGTGGGATTTCTGTTTTGATTTCATCGCTTAACTTATCATAATTATTAAAAATTTCTTGTATTATGGTTTTTGAGTCCCATAGCCTTACCTTAAAAAACTGTTTCGGAATTTCTCTGATTACAGATGTTTTAAAACCGCTCCATGAAACCAACAGCCCGTAATCAGCATTATAGTTGCTCATGGTCCCGATTAACTGGTCTAAAGTAGGTCGATCAACAGGAATATCATTGGTTTTGACTTGAACACATATCTTGGGAGATCCAAATCCCAATATACCCGGAGACGCCAATAAATCTACTCCGTGGTCTGCACCTTCCGGGCTCCTAAAAATGGTAAACCCTTTAGCCTTTAGAATTTCGTAGATTAAAACTTCCATGCGATGGCCTTTAAACCTTTGTATAATTCTTTCTGAAATTTGATCAAGTATGTATTCTTCCAAATCAATCCCCGACTCATCATCGGCATTTTCAATTGTTTCGCTTACGGTCTTTGGCTTTACATACCAGTTATTTTTCGCCATTTGTTTTATTCGTTCTTCCGCATTATTCTTATGGATCCTGCAAACCGTCATAAACGCCCCAAGTGAATATAGTATATCTTGGTCAAATCTGTCCCTGGGAATATCCAACGCAAACCAATTTACGTTTCTATAATGGTAATAAGGACTTCCCAGCGATTCATCGTACACATAATTACCTGTAATTTCACCAAAATGAAGTGTTCTGTTTATTTTGCTGGGAAGAACAATCCAATCTCCTATCTTCATCTTTTTTACCATAGGCCATATCTGAGATGCCCAATTTATAGCAGTTTTTTCTTTCTCTAGGCTGTATTTTTTCAACAGTATATTATATAAATCTTCCTGCGATTTAATGTCATTTAAATTTATATCGAGATTATCCCAAGTTAAATAAACTCGACCATCCGTTAAAAACTTGTTCTCATATTCACCGTTTTTCCCTGCCCTAAATAACCATAAACTCATATTAATTTCCTCCGGAAATTTGCATATTAGTATTTTTGACTGATTATAACAAACAGCTTGTTCTAAAGCCGTACTTATCATGCAGCGAACCGCACTTATTCCGCAGCGGTATATCTGGCCATATTCTCTGTTATTAAATGTATCCGGTTCCCAAACTGCATATTGAGTCTTATAATAAGTCCGGTGCTGGGTTAGTTGCTTATAATGCCTTTTATTTCACAAGGCCTTACACAAAGTTTCATAGTTGTTTTAGCGTTTAGAAAACAATGATAATTTTTTCTGCTGGTCTTTTTCTTTTTTGAAATCTTTAGCCTACCTTTTAGTGACTTAGGACTATTTCCATTCACAGGCTTATTATATCGTATTTCTCACTGTAAACATTATTATATGTGGAAGTTATTCTTGTTGCAATGACATATTTCATAAAGTTACCATTTAACCTATTGTATTAAAAAGGACTGGATACTCCTATCTTTATTTTTGGATTTTTCCCCAAGGGAATTTTACAATAATTTGAACAGGATCAGACAAACTGATTAGACAACATAGAAACATGTCCATAATATCTTGTTATAATAATTAATGTTTAAATTAGTAATATTAAGCATATATAAG
>DUOD01000043.1 GCA_012838995.1 Clostridiales bacterium | reverse complement strand
TTCTGATAAGTTCCTTTTCGATCACGTCTTGCTGACCGACCAATACTATATGTACATCAAGATCCCTTGCACTATTTATAGATCCTTTAATTATCTCCCCCGGGGCATAATCCCCTCCCATAGCATCGACTATTAACTTCATCTAATTGCCTCCTATTCGTCCTCTACGGAAACCAGTATAAATTTACCCCTGAAGGCTTCCACCGATCTTACCCTGGTCTTTACCCATACAAAATATTTATTTCCTCTTCTTCTGACGACTTCCGCCATGGCTACAAGTTTTTCTCCATATTTGACAGGGGTTTTATATTTTATATTGGCTACGCCTGTTAAAGCCGCTTTGGCGTCTATTACCGCCATGGCCAAAGACTCTGCTTGGGCATAGATAAAATGCCCCCGTACAATGTTGGTTCTTTCAAAGGCCATATCCCGTGTAGTTTCAAATATAGATATGCCACCCTTTCCCAATTCCAGGTCAACCAACTCACCTATAATTTCCGTACTCTTTATGGATTTTACTTTTTTGTAGTTTAGTTCTGCGACGCTTTTTATACGCTCCCGCAGTTCTGGAATTCCCAATTCCAACCTATCCAGTCTAATGGTCTGGACACTGACGGAAAACATTTCGCACAACTCGTCATCGGTTAAAAAAGGATCTTCCTTTAATTTTTGCTGCAAAGCCTTTTGCCGTTCTTTTTTTGATAATGAGTTTTTCCCCAAAATCCTTCACCTCTGCCTGTCCCTTAGGGTTTGTGGGATTAGTACCTGCTAATAGTATTAGTATTTAGCATTAGTATATAGTATTATATGATAGATTTCAACTATTTTTAATTTTTTGTTTCGCGACTACCTTTTTTAAGCAATAAATAAAACCGGGTATACCCGGTTTTACGCGCTCTTAACTATTATCTTTAGTGAGTTTTTTTCTGACAGGGCCCACCAGATAAAGGGAACCGCATACTAATACCATGGCATTGTCCCTATCCTTTGCCAAAGCCAAAGCCCTATCAACAGCATCATCCATATCTTTGATGGCAATACACCGTCTTTTTAGCCTGTCATAAATAAGGTTTGCCAATTGCTCGGCCTCCATGGCCCTGATATTGTCCGGTTGGGTACAAACTATTGTATGAACAAGGGGTACTATGGTATCAACCATTTTGCCTACCTCTTTATCATGAAGGATCCCAAGTACCAGGATTATTTCCCTGTCACTAAAAAAATCATCGACAACATCCTTCAGAGCAATCATGCCCTCTTCATTATGGGCTCCATCCAGCATAACCAAAGGTTTTATGGGCAAAACCTCCGCCCGTCCCGGCCACCTGGTAGATGTTAACCCATCATACAATGCCCTTTTTGTTACCTTTGTACCAGAATCCCTTAAAACCATGACCGTTTTAACGGCAACGGCGGCATTGAGTACTTGATACCTTCCCAACAGGTTTATCCGGAGGTTTTCCAATACTTCTCCCTCAAATTTTAGGTCAAAACACTGGCCGTCAATGCCGGAGTATCGGACCCTTATATTATTATCCCTCACCACCGTCAAGGGACTGTTCCTTTGGCGGCAAACCCCCGCTATCACCCTCAAGGCTTCCGTCCGTTGAGGATATGACACAACGGGTGTTCCTTCTTTTATAATACCTGCCTTTTCGTAGGCAATTTCCTCTATGCTGTTGCCCAATACATCCATATGGTCAAGGCTTATGGACGCAATTACGGATATTAGGGGACGGATCACATTGGTAGCATCCAACCGCCCTCCCAGTCCCACTTCCAGCACGACAAAATCCACTGCCTGCTCTAGAAAATACATAAATCCAATAGCCGTTATTATTTCAAATTCGGTGGGATGGTGGTACCCCTGCCCCACCATCTGGTCTATCTTTTCTTTAACACGACCGGCTAGCCGGCCCACATCTTCTTCACCGATAGGTTTACCGTTTATCTTGATCCTTTCGGTAAATGATTGGAGGTAGGGCGAAGTAAACAGTCCCACCCTATATCCCTGGGCCTCTAAAATCGAAGCTACCATGGCCGATATGGAGCCCTTGCCGTTGGTCCCTCCCACATGAATTGCCTTAAGTTTTTCATGGGGATTATCCAATAGCTTAAGTAAATGACTAATATTTTCCAAGCCCAATTTTGAACCAAATTTCAGGGTACCGTTAATAAAGTCCATTGCCTGCCGGTAATTCATCCCCCTACCCCCTAAGGTTTCGCAAAATTATTGTAACGCCTTAAGCCTTTCCATAACCCTGTCGTACATCTGCTGGTATTTTACCTTTTTGTCCCTTTCCTCTTGCACTATCCTTTCGGGCGCTTTCTCAATAAAGGCCTTATTGGCCAGCTTTCCATTGACCCGTTTTAGTTCGGCTTCCAGTCTCTCCTTTTCTTTTTTAAGCCTTTCTATTTCCATGTCGATATCAACCAAGTCTTCCAACGGTATATATATGTCTCCCATGCCGGTAACCAGCGACACTGCGTTATCGGGTATACCCTGTCTGTCATCTTGTACCTCCAGTTGGGAAACACCTGCCAATCTGCAAAAATACGCTCTATATTCCTCCGTTAGTTTAAATTCTTGGTCGTCCCTAACCAATACTGCCTTTGGCCTTTTAGATGCAGGCACATTCATCTCGCTTCTAATATTCCTTATACCCTTTATGGCGTCCATTATTATCTCCATTTGTTTCTCGGTCTGGGGTTTGTCTAAAATATCGTTGTATTCAGGCCAGCTTGATATCATAATGCTACCCCCCTCGTTGGGTAGGTGCTGCCAAATCTCCTCGGTAATAAAAGGCATAAAGGGATGGAGCAGTTTAAGGGTATTGGATAGCACATAGGACAATACAAATAAAGCCGTGCTCTTGCTATCCTCATCCTGTGAAAACAGCCTGGGTTTAACTAATTCGATGTACCAATCGCAATATTCATCCCAGATAAAGTCATAAAGCTTTTGAAAGGCTATGCCCAATTCAAATTTTTCCAGATTATTGGTCACTTCCTTTACTATCCTGTTATAGCGACTTAGAATCCATTGATCGGCTATATCGGTTACCTCTTCCAAGTTTTTATTAATTGATCTGTCTCCAATGTGCATATGAACAAACCGCGCCGCGTTCCAAATCTTATTGGCAAAGTTCCTACCGGCTTCGGCCTTTTCCCAATAAAACCTCATGTCGTTACCCGGTGAGTTGCCGATAATCAGACTGTATCTTAGGGCATCCGCACCATATTTATCGATAACTTCCAAGGGATCTATGCCATTGCCCAAGGATTTGCTCATCTTTCTCCCCTGGGCATCCCTTACTATGCCATGTACAAGGACATAGCTAAAGGGTTTTTCCTTCATTTGTTCCAAACCTGAGAAGATCATACGGGCTACCCAAAAGAATATAATATCATATCCCGTGACTAAAACATCGGTGGGATAAAAATATCTCAGATCTTCAGTGTCATCCGGCCAGCCCAGGGTTGAGAAAGGCCACAGGGCCGAGCTAAACCATGTGTCCAATACATCGGGATCCTGGATTATGTTTGAATGACTGCACTTAGAACAAGTGCTGGGCCGTTCCCGACAAACCATGGTATGACCACATTCCTGGCAATAATAGGCAGGTATCCTATGTCCCCACCAAAGTTGTCTCGATATGCACCAATCCTTAATATTCTCCATCCAGTTAAAGTATATCTTACTGAACCTTTCAGGGATAAACTTTATTTCCCCTTGCCTCACCACATCGATGGCCTTTCTTGCCAATGGTTCCATTTTAACAAACCATTGTTTGGATATGATGGGTTCCACTATGGTACCGCATCTATAACACTCCCCTACATTATGGATGTGGTCCTCCACCTTGATTAACAGACCCTGCTTTTTAAGGTCGTCCACCACCTTTTTCCTGGCTTCATGTCTATCCAGCCCTTGATAGGGTCCGGCATTAAAGTTCATCACACCGCCGTCATCCATTATCCTCACGGAATCAAGGTCATGCCTCAACATTACCTCAAAATCGTTAGGATCATGGGCAGGTGTAATTTTAACGGCACCGGTGCCGAATTCCTTGTCCACATATTCATCAGCGACAACGGGTATCTCCCTATTGAGCAACGGTAGGATAACCGTCCTTCCCACCAAGTGTTTATATCTTTCATCCTCCGGATGTACTGCCACCGCAGTATCGCCCAACATGGTCTCCGGCCTTGTTGTGGCTATTATAATAAATTCGCCACTATCCTTAACCGGATATTTTATATGCCATAGGTTGCCCTGCTTTTCGCTGTATTCCACTTCTGCATCGGACAAAGCAGTCTTACAGGCAATACACCAATTAATGATTCTATCTCCGCGATAGATCAAGCCCTTTTCATATAACCTTACAAAAACCTCGGTGACCGCTCTGCTACAGCCTTCGTCCATGGTAAACCTTTCCCTGGACCAGTCGCAGGACGAACCCAACCTTTTAAGCTGGTCAACTATCCTGCCACCGTATTGTTCCTTCCACTGCCACGCTCTTTTGAGGAATTCTTCCCGTCCCAAATCATTTTTTGTCTTGCCTTCCTTTGCCAGCTCTTCTACGATTTTAACCTCGGTCGCTATACTGGCATGGTCGGTACCCGGCAGCCAAAGGGTTGCATACCCCGACATTCTCTTCCATCGTGCAAGAATATCCTGCAGGGTATTGTCCAATGCATGGCCCATATGAAGCTGGCCCGTTATATTGGGCGGAGGTATAACAATGGTAAAGGGCTTTTTTGTATAATCGATTTCTGCTCTGAAATATCCCTTATCCATCCATGTACTATAAAGTTTTTCCTCCACCTTTTCAGGTGCGTAGGTTTTTTCCATGACTTTCTCCATTCATCTTCCTCCCAACTAAATTATATCCATAATTACCAAAACTGATAATATTGCAATAATCATTCCTATAACCTTGATAATCAGCTCTCTCCTAAAAGAACCGGTTGCATTATCTTTTACAACAAACCCGGCTATCCAATTGGCCCCGTATACCAAAAACGCTGCGACCCCAAGGCATATTAAACCATATATCTTCATAATCTTTAACTCCCATACGACAAAATAAGGAACGATAAAATAATTATAACCTTCCGTCCTAAAGGGCGAAAGGTTATTCCGCGGTACCACCTTTTTTTAGGTTGATTCACCTGCTCATTAATATAACGGTATTACCGTCCTTAGCTACTTCTCAGAATAATGGGGTTCACTAAGGAAGCTCCAAAGCTACCTTCAACCGAGCCACAATCAAAAAACCTTCCAGCCAATGGGTTTTTCTCTCTAGGAAAGGACACGGCCTACTCCTCTTCTTCATTGCCTTTTTCTATTTTTATAATTATAACCTAGGACGGTAAATTGTCAATACGCACTACTTCTTTACTATACCATATCTTATCTCCTTGACTTGCAGGTTGTTATTTGACAAACCCTTTAGCAAGACGGTATCTTCAAAGAGCAAACCCTGTCTTACCAGCTCATCGAGAACGATATGAAAATCCACGTTTAGTTTCTTGAACTTAGGATGGGATTTTATACTCCTGCAGCTCAGAGGACAATCCTGACTATGAAAAAACTCCAGCAAAGGCCTGCAATAGTCTTCTATTTTGGATATGACGTTGTTTAAATATACCAGCTGCATCAATTCTATCCGTTTTGTAAGGGGTTCCCTGTTAAAAAGCAATTCCTCATACAGTTTATACACACCGAGATTGATATGGCATACCTGATCCCATATATCCTGTTTGGGGTATTGACCTTCTTGATATATCACAATTTTGGCCCAATGGACCATACTGTCCAATAATTGTTTGTATGAATCCAAGGACTTACCCTTTTCCATAAATTTTTTGCTCCTGTAATATTTTTCAAGAAGCTGACAAAACTCTTTCAAAATATTAAGCCTTAAATATTCTCCGTGGGTTGCCTTTGTTTGGGTTAAAATCTTCGTCACCTGACCGGTCTTATCAAATAAGACATTACTTTCAGTCAGAATACAACAAAATTTTGGGTCATTATATGACTGCAAGCTTTCGGTAAGATATTTAGAACTCATTAAATATATGTGGACTATAACATCCTTTTTAGCTCTGTCGAATATTTCAACGGGATTGTGATAATTATTATCTATAACAATAAAATCGATATCCGACTTATGCCACACATCATTGGCATATGAGCCTCCAAAATGTATAAGGGCGTCTATATTTTCCTTTTGTTGTAGGCCATTGGCATATTTGTTTATTATACCCTTAATGTCCATAACCATCCCCCCTTAATTATTGACCTATACCGGGCTGTTACATTTCTTCTTATCAGCATTCCTATAGTCAATAAAATATTTAATTAAAGATATTACCGCCAAAATAACGGCTGCAGTCAAAATATATATGGATATACTTAGATTTAGCAAATTCATTATCACGCCAACAAAAAATGCAAAAGTAGCACACCTGCTGTACCAATTGGAACCCATTGCAATCTTTTCCTTCTTATATAAAAACAGCGCTCCCGAAATTGTCAATATTTCCTTTATAATCACGGTAATTGTCATAACAGAGGGTAATGCCCTCCTATGGGTCAAACACGTCAACGCCGTTATCAGCATAAGTTTATCTGCCAGCGGATCCATCAGCTTTCCCCAAGTGGTAACCATATCAAATTTTCTGGCTATGTACCCATCAAAAAAATCTGTAACACCGGCAGCTATAAAAATCAACCCCGAATAAATTAAATTTCCCTGCACCGAAGAATAAAAGGTCTTAACAAATAGGGGTATCAACAAAAATCTAATGGTAGTAAGGGTATTTGGTATGTTCATTATTTAGCCTCTCTTATTCTCTAATAATAGACGCTCGGACTTTCTTTTTCAACATTATTAGATTTTCCAAAATACCCTTTTTATATTAATGCAAAAAACAGCCTTTACATAAATACAAAAATGGTCGGGGTGACAAGATTTGAACTTGCGACCTTCTGGTCCCGAACCAGACGCGCTGCCAAGCTGCGCTACACCCCGACTTTAAAAGGTAAGATTGGCTAACAACCATCAACCTATACAAAAATCATTTAAACTCCACAGAAGTATTCTATAATATTGGGCATAAGTTTTCAAGGTCTAAAATTCTTATATATTAGTATCTTTCCCTTTATTTCTTTACTTTAAATGAGCTTCTTAAGGCTACTATCCTGTTTAAAACTATTTTTTCGTCAGTGGTGTATTTATTATCCACAATAAAGTATCCAATTCTTATTAACTGAAATCTGTCCATGGGCCTTGCATCCTTCATACTGGGTTCCATAAACCCTTGCAAAACCTCCATGGAATTCGGGTTAACTTGCTCCAGAAAGTTTTCGCTATCCCCTTCAGCATCATCATTTATCAACGGTTCATACAGCCTGAATTCCGCCGGTACGGCATGCCGGGCCGATACCCAATGAATAGTACCCTTCACCCTTCTTTTGGTAAAGCCTGTACCGCTTCTTGTCTCCGGATCATAGGTACAACGAAGTTCAACAACATTGCCCTTATCGTCCTTGATAACTTCGTTGCATTTTATAATGTAGGCATCCTTAAGCCTTACTTCGTTGCCGGGATACAGTCTAAAGTATTTCTTTGGGGGATTTTCCATAAAATCATCCCGGTCAATGTACAGTTCTCTGGAAAAAGGTACGGGGCGCTTACCCATTTCCGGAGCATCGAGGTTATAATCCACCTCAAAGATCTCTTCCTTATCTTCCGGGTAATTGGTAATCACAACCTTAATTGGTCTTAACACCGCCATGGTCCTGGGAGTCTTATCAATCAAATCTTCCCTTATAAAATGTTCCAACAGCCGATGATCCACAGTACTATTGGTCTTTGCAACCCCGATTTCTCTACAAAACTTCCTTATGGCTTCCGGTGTATAGCCCCTTCTCCTTAATCCGGAAATGGTGGGCATCCTCGGATCATCCCATCCATCCACAAAGCCTGCATCAACCAGCTGCTTTAGTTTCCTTTTGCTCATAACCGTATTGGTAAGGTTTAATCTTGCAAATTCAATTTGCTGGGGCTGGCATTCCATTTCGCATTCTTTAATAACCCAATCATATAACGGACGATGATCCTCAAATTCCAATGTGCATATTGAATGAGTAACCCCTTCAATAGCATCCTCGATAGGATGGGCAAAATCATACATGGGATATATACACCACTTGTCGCCGGTGTTATGATGTGAAGCATGGCATATTCGATACAGTACCGGATCCCTCATATTCATATTTGGAGAGGCCATATCTATTTTTGCCCTCAGTACCTTTTCCCCGTCTTTAAACTCGCCCCTCCGCATCCTTTCAAAAAGTTCGAGATTTTCTTCTACCGACCTGTTTCTATAAGGACTTTCTTTGCCCGGCTGGGTTAAGGTGCCCCGATATTCCCTAATCTCCTCTGGGGATAAGTCACAAACATATGCCTTATTCTTCTTTATTAATAAAACTGCCCGATTATACATTTCCTCAAAATAATCCGAAGCAAAATATAATCCATCCCATTTAAAACCCAACCATGCCACGTCTTCTTTTATTGACTCTATATATTCGGTATCCTCCTTGGTGGGGTTTGTATCATCAAAACGCAGATTGGTCCTTCCGCCAAATTCGTCAGCTAGCTCAAAATTCAAAACAATGGCCTTTGCATGTCCTATATGCAAGTAACCGTTGGGCTCGGGCGGAAAACGGGTCACTACTTCCTTAACCTTTGAAGATTTTAAATCTTCTATAACTATATCCCTTATAAAGTTTGAGGAAGTATTCTTATTATCCATGCAATTTCCTCCTTAAAAGTGTCCTTATTGTATTTTTCATATACAATAATTAAATATACCATAAAAATCCCTTTTTTTCTAGATATTCAATTCAATACAAAATACACCCTGGGTGAATATATTTATCATGGCATTTTTGTAAAATTTGTATCCCTACTTTCTGTCTAACATTTATTTATCGTTTTTTGATAATTATATATTGAATTACATAAAAAAATATGATATTCTTTTTTTGAAAGGAGATGATGGCCAATGAAGCAATTGGAATTAGCCAAGTGGCTCAAGCGTATTATAGTTATCATTGCTGTTATCGGACTATTGGTGTGCTTTGTAATAGCACCCACAATAGGCAGAAATATAGCGCTAACCTATCCTGAATTTGAATATATGTTTTTCCCATGCTTAGTTTTTATTTGGATTACAGCCGTTCCATTTTATATCGCCCTTTGGAATGTATGGCTTATATGCAACGAAATATCAAAAGATAATTCCTTTTGCCGGGAAAACGCGGCACGTTTAAAACTTATTAGCAAACTGTCAGTTTTGGAATGCATACTCTATTTCGTGGCAATAATTATCCTACTTTTTTTGAACCTACTCCATCCCAGCATACTTTTGTTAGCACTCTCTATAATCTTTGTGGGGATAGCAATCGCCATTGCATCGGCTGCACTGTCACACCTGGTGCATAAGGCATATGTGCTTAAAGAAGAAAACGACTTAACAATATGAGGTGACAACAGTGAGTATAAGAGTAAATTTAGATGTCATGCTGGCCAAAAGAAAAATGAGCGTTACAGAATTGTCGGAAAGGGTAGGCATTACCATGGCCAACCTCTCCATCTTAAAAAACCAAAAGGCTAAGGCCATACGATTTTCTACGTTGGATAAGATATGCCATGTATTGCAATGCCAGCCCGGGGATATTTTGGAGTATGTCGAAGAATAGAAAATAAGTTGGTCAAATTTACCGACACATCATTGCCCCCTTAATCCAATCTGCGGTAAGAAATCACAATCCTTTATATTGAAATATAAGGGCTTTACAATAAGCCCTTTTTGTCTGCTTTAAAGCCCTTAAAATTTTCCCGCCACACCTTACAATCCCAACATATAATTTTTCATGAATAACTCCTTTAATATGAAACAGAATACCAATAGGAGGTGTTGGCTATGACTGTTCAATTAAGCCAAAAGGAAAGGATGCTTTTGCAAGATCAAATTAAACATGAGGAGGTGTGCATACAAAAATATAATAATTATTCAAACCAGGCCCAGGATCCCCAGCTGAAACAACTGTTTAAAAGCTATGCAGACCAAGAACAAAACCATTATAATACCCTTAACCAGATATTAAACGGACAGGTCCCAAATATGGGCAAACAACAGAGTCAGCAAAGTCAAGCGCAGGGTGGTGCGCAAAATCAGGCGCAAAGCGAGATGATAAGCCAAACACAAGGCGGAATGCAAAACCAAAAGGATGCCACCCTATGTGCAGACATGCTAATGACCGAAAAATATGTGTCCAATGCCTATGATACTGCCATCTTTGAATTTAAAAACAGCAATATCAGACAAGCCCTTAATCATATTCAAAAAGTGGAACAACAACATGGACAAGGCATTTTTAATTACATGAACAGCAAGGGCCTATACAATACTCAATAAAAAAATAATCCCGCCGCTATGCACTTGCATAACGGCGGTTTGTTTTACCTATCGAGCCATAAACATCTCAATATCTCCGTCTACGGTGCCGATACCGGCAATGCCGAATTTTTCTACCAGAACATTTGCCACATTGGGTGATAAGAAACCCGGGAGTGTAGGACCGAGATGAATATTCTTTATTCCCAGATACAGGAGAGCAAGGAGTACAATCACCGCCTTCTGCTCATACCAAGCAACATTAAAGGCAATGGGCAGTTTATTGATATCATCAAGATCGAACACCTCTTTGAGTTTCAGGGCAATCACCGCCAAGGAATAGCAGTCATTGCACTGTCCGGCGTCCAGAACCCTCGGGATCCCGTCGATATCACCCAGACCAAGTTTATTATATCGGTATTTTGCACAGCCGGCGGTAAGAATTACTGTGTCTTTGGGCAGGGCTGCAGCAAATTTAGTGTAATATTCCCTGGATTTCATACGCCCGTCACAACCTGCCATAACAAAGAATTTCTTTATAGCCCCGGATTTAACGGCTTCCACAATCTTATCTGCAAGGGCCAGCACTTGATTATGGGCAAAACCGCCTACAATACTGCCCGTTTCAATCTCATCGGGTGGCGGAAGGGTTTTGGCAAGGGCAATAATTTCGGAAAAATCCTTCTTACCGTCTTCATCGGCCGTAATATGCTTACAGCCGGGGAAGCCTGTTGAACCCGTGGTAAAGATTCTTTTCCGGATTTCTTCTTTCCTGGGCGGTACTATACAATTGGTTGTAAAAAGAATGGGACCGTGGAAAGAATCAAACTCATATATCTGTCTCCACCAGGCATTGCCGTAATTACCCACAAAATGATCATATTTTTTAAATGCAGGATAATAATGGGCAGGCAACATCTCGCTATGAGTATATACATCCACTCCGGTGCCCTTGGTCTGCTCCAGCAACTGTTCCAAATCCGCCAGATCATGGCCGGAAATAAGAATGGCAGGATTCTTCCTGACACCAATATTGACTTCGGTGATTTCAGGATTGCCAAATCTCGATGTATTAGCTTCGTCCAACAAGGCCATTGCCTTAACACCGTATTCACCCGTTTTGAGCGTTAAAGCCACCAGATCGTCAGCAGTAAGGGAATCATCCAGGGTTGCCGCCAAAGCCTCATAAATAAAGGTGTTAATTTCTAAATTTTCCTTGCCGATATTATTGGCATGTTCGGTATAGGCGGCCATACCTTTAAGCCCGTATGTAATCATCTCACGGAGGGAACGTATATCCTCGTTTTCGGTGGCAAGGACACCCACCGATGAAGCCTTTTTTAGCATAGAGTCCCTGGAATCTACGGTAAAGGTGGCGGCATCGTGCAACGATTTAATATCTACAGACTCTCTCAGCCGGTCGCGAACAGCTATCATTTTCCGGATCTGTCTTTCTATGGCCTGATCGTCAAAGTTGGCATTGGTGATGGTCATAAATAGACTGTTCAGCATTTCATAATTGGTATCGCCAAGGCTTTCCACATCAACCTTACCTTTTACTATAATCTCCGAAATACCCTTTAAGGTGTAAATCAAGAGATCCTGTAGCTTTGCAACTTCCTCGTTTTTCCCGCACACGCCGCGAACGGTACATCCCTTTCCCCCTGCAGTTTCTTGGCATTGATAGCAAAACATACTCATTTAATTCCCCTCCTCATTCTTCGATGGGTTCAAATTCTTCCTTGCCTACAAAACAAATAGGACACTGCCAATCATCCGGGATATCTTCAAATGCAGTGCCGGGCTGGATCCCGCCGTCGGGATCACCGACCTGTGGGTCGTAAATATACCCGCATGGAATACACTCATATTTTTTCATTTTAATTTCACCCACTCTCCTTCTGTTTTTATATAATATTAATTTCATCCAAACCTTTTGGCAGGGTTTGTCCATACCTTAAAATATTTTGATACTTAGCTTCTGCACCCTTTATAAATCAAATAATCATATGTCCAAACCGTATATTAAAATAGGGCGTCAATGATGGATTATGGCAACAAACAAGATAATAGGATCTATTTTTACGTAGGGTTTATTTATCCATCCAACAACCCTATTTGTACCGTTTAAAAAGAACCCCGTTTTCCTTGGCAACATGAAGAAATATATCATCTGCCAGTTCATGAAGCTTAAGATACATGGCCGTCATTGTAGGGCAGGCATACTCCGGAGGCTTAAAATCGTCAGTCTCTTCAATTAAACCTTTAATAATATCACCGGCGATTTGGTGTTCATCCTCCAATTGCCGTATAAGTGCCCTTATCTCCGCCAGGTCGTCGTCCGATTTGTATGATTTAAGCATTGCCGGAAAAAGTTCTTTTTCCTCCTTGGCAAAATGTTCCTCCAATTCTAACCTTAACCGGCTAAAACTACGATGTAGATTAAGCAACAATTCTTTTCCATGCTCGTAATGTACCAACAATACCCGATTTATCATTTCGTCCAGTTCCTTCCACAGCCTGCGCTCGGGCCGGTGGTGGGTTTCAAGAATCAGATCGATCAGCTGCTTGTCAGACAGCTCGGTCACCGGTAAATCCTTATCAGGCCTGGCCAAGTAGTTTTTGTAGGCCTTTTGTACTTCCGTAATAAATTCCGGTCCAAGACCCATTTCTTTAACAGTTTGTTCCAGCGTCCGATCACCTTGGCAGCAGTAGTCAATGTGCAGCTCGTTAAGCCGAGAGGTAATGGCAGGGAAAAAAGTTGCCAACTCGCTAAGACGAGTTTGACCATTAATGTTAAGGGTTAATTTCATTGGAATTCTACTCCTTATAAATAAAAACTAACCGCTTTTTTGATGTTGCCCTTCTTATATCCTGTCAACCTTTAATTGCCGGTTGTAAGTCTTTCTTATGCCGCCGCCTTAAACCGACATGTTTATTGCCTGTGAAAATCTAAACAGTATCTGACCTATTTATATGGAGATCTGTCTTCAACTTTAAAGATAAATTTTAAATAACCCTTATACAACTTTATAACCCTTATGAAACTCTTTGTAACAATTTTTTATCTTTTTAAAATAGGGGCTACACTCAAAGGGCGGTCAAAAAAATAAAATGATACCCCGTCTCTTTTAAATAAAAAAAGACGATAATAACGCATAATATGTTAAAATCATGACCTTAGAAAACCAATTTTTAGAAATTATCTTAACTTTGCAAAGTAACCTTCATCATCAAGATCCGTGGTCAAACCCACAAAGACTTTGTAAAGATTTATAGAAAAATAGCCAATTTTGATGTCCGTGGCAATAGGCAGAAAACCTGATATTTCAAGATTAAATGGAGCTCCTGATGGGACTCGAACCCATGACCTGCTGTTTACGAGACAGCTGCTCATACCAACTGAGCTACAGGAGCTTAACACTTTTAATTATGCACTATTTATCAAGTTTTTTCAAGGGAAAAATATTTCTTAAAACTTAAATTATCGCAATCCTATTTTTCGACAAATGGGTATATAAAGACAATTAACTTTTTTGTATTAAGCCTGTGCAGATCACGCTGTTTCCGTGGGAATCTTAAATACTGCATACTAAACGGTTACAATATTCTCTATTAGAGTTTTCTTTATCTAAAAATATTATATCGACGTATAATAAAATGCCATATGTAAATAATAACCAATAACAGGAGAGATAAAAATGTATAAAATTAAAAAGAAGTCCCCTTCATACATAGGGCAATATATAAGAAAAAAAAGACTTGAAAGGAAGCTAATCAAATATTACCTGTACAACAACAGCGATACACGGACACCCTTGGGAAGAATAATCGATACGCTGGCAGGAAGTATATTGTTTATTGTTATTTTTTACATGCTTTTCTTCAATATAACCAATAACAGCACGTGGTCATTGGTATTAACGGTTATATTGTTGGCGCTGTTCCTGCTTTTGCTAAAGAAAATAAGACTTCATAAATACAATAAGATCAGATCTAGAAAAAATAAGGAACTGGCATATGAATATGTCCATAAAAAAATGATGGAACTAAATCACCGGGAATTTGTGTCATATATTGAAGATGCCCTCGCTAAGATATACCCCCATTTATGCCTGGACGGAGGTGACGGAAAACAGCCGGCACAGGATGGTATATACCGTTTGGGACAGGCGAAAGTACTGATAAGATACAAACAGGATAAATCTGAAAAACAGGTGGGTATCGATGAGATAACAAGCTTTTGCAATGCCATGAAAGAATTAAGCATATCCAAAGGCTGCATTATCACCACCTCATCCTTTGATAAAAGCTGTGTTGATTTTATCAAATCAATAACCAACCTCAAGATATGTTTAATGGAAAAAGAACAGTTATTAAAGCTTATCGAAAGGGCAGGCCTGCTACCCGATGAAAAGTTCATAGAAAACCTAATTATAAAACAAATCAAAGAAGAAGAAAAAAAATGGCTGGCCCTTAAAAGAGAGGTGCTTATGCCTAAAAAGGTTAAGCTTTACGCATTCACGGGCATAAGTTTTATAGTTTTATCCCGGATAATCCAGTATACCGTCCTTTATATAATTCCCGGAATAATATGCCTTGCACTGGCAGTAATTATATATTACTCCGGGATAAAAGCAAAAACAAAAAAAGAAAAAACACCCTTGGATGAGGTGTTTGATAATAAGACATCTTAAAACAATAAAGAAACGCCGTATCGTTCATGATTGCGTAACAAGCTCTTGTCCAACCTTTAAGCATCTCCCGGCCGGCAGGTTGGGCCCCACATGAAAAAAACCATTTTCCCTTTTGTTTTCCAAATATATTGACCTAGGCTGTTTCGCCCGCTGTATCCTTGGCTTTTTCTTCATCTACCTCACAGTAAATATTGTTCAACATCAGACCGTTTGCCACTATTTCAAAGGAACAACCTAAGAATTTTGCTGCCTTTTCACTCATAACCATTCTTGACATGTATATCTGCAAAAATTCCATTATCGATGAATTATTGTCGATATCCAGTAAGTATCTTATCGCCTTGGCTTCTTTATCCACCACAATTTTAGAATGTTTTATCGAATAGTTCACCCTGTCATGGATATCGTTAGGGTCGTATTTTCCTCGCCTTACCCGTGTTCTATGGGCATCACTCTTGTCTGCAATTATGAGTGCAGCCGAAACCTCACTAACGCTATTGCCATGCTCTTCTTCATGATTGCCCACCGCTGAAGTTATAATGCATATCTCCTCCATGGCCATGCCCATCCTCATCAGGATGGGGAAAATCAGGTTTGCACCCGTTAATCCATGGTTCTTTCTGTTTATGCAATTACCTATATCGTGCATCCATCCCGCTATGGCCGCCAGTTCTGCAAGACGCTTAGGATAATCCAATTTCCTTAATATTTCACTGGCCACATGACTGACATAGCCGGCATGTCTGGGACCGTGGTCTGTATATCCAATGGCCTCCATACATTTATTGGCCCATCTAATCAATGTTCTTATATCATTATTCTTTTTTATATCCTCAAGTGTAATTACCATTACTATGCCCCCTTTACACCAATATTCTCCACTACATTGGATTGGCGTATTGTTATGCCGTAAACCATTGTACAAAAAATATTATTATGCATAAATTTACTCAGCTATCCTTAAGCACGGATAAAAGTTTGTCGTAATTTGCGCTTAACGATGATATGGTCACATTATACCTTTTGGCTATTCTGGTCTTTGTTGTATTTATGCCCTGAATTATACAGAAATAATATTCCAAAGCCGCAGCCCATGTTTCCTTCTTTTTTACCCTAATGGGCATCTTGTTCTTGGCTTTTTTCACGAATTTTGACCACTCACTCCTTATAATCCCTTCACATTCCTTGCCATAGGCCCTTTTCATTTTTGTCAGCGCCAATTTCAAGATCTCATTATATACCGTTTCCTTAGGATCTGTCTCCTTTGTATTTATATTTACCTTTACGCCTACCAAATCGTCTTTAATATACGCCAGGTAGGGTTCCCTTGCTTTCATTTGCTTTAACAGCCCAAGGACTTCCTTCTTTAGACTTTCGGGCTCAGTTTTTTTCAAAACAAAGGCCCTGAGTATATTTTCAGCCTTTTGATCCTTAAAGGACGCAATAAAATGAATTATGGCCTTCTTTATCACAATATCGTTTAAATCCAAGGCCCAGTTTAACAACAGGCTTATTTCATCGCTGTCGGTCCATTCCCTTTCCAGCCTGTCCCTATCCCATTTCATTATTTCATTGATTTTTCTCAGTCGGTGGAGTATTTCCTCCTGGCTAACCTGGTACCGATAGGAAAACTCCCTTTTCTGGTTGGTGTTTTGCATATGCTGGGCCTGTTTTTTATAATAAGCGGCTATATAATTCTGGGGATCGATCTTTTCAATCTTCCTCCAACAGGTCTGAGCTTGCTTGTACTTACCGATATTTAAATATGATATGCCGGTACAGTGAAGCACCTTAATGTCGTAGGGTTTATAATGTAACAGCTTCCTCAGCATACTATTGGCATGGGTATGTTCCTTCAGCTCACACATTGTGATAGCTACTTTATATAAATCTTCGACCTCCTGGACGGGTAAAGTCAAAATGATTTCCTTGTGCTTGTTTGCATTTTCATAGTCCTTTATATCATAATAAAAAATCGCACTGTTACAATTGGCGTGGATATCCAAAGGATATCTGGCCAATATATCCTTTGAAAGTTCAAGGGCCTTTTGTACATCGCCGTCACAAAAATATGCCAACGAAAGGTTATTTTTGGCAAAGGTCAATGTGTTGTCAATGGCCAGTGCCTTCTCCAACATTTTTATCGACCTTTTATAATAACCCATATCCAACAATTCTTTGCCCTTGCTGGCGATATCATAGGCTTTTTTTAAATCCTTTTCGTGTTTTGCAACCTCTTCAAAATACATTATTTGTACCTGAAGTATATCCAGCAAGTCCTGGGCTTCTTCTGCATATTCTCCAAGGGGCTGCAGTTCTATATATTTGAACAAACATTCCTTGGCTTTATTATATTGCTGCAAACCTATAAAATTACATCCCATTCCGAAATAGCATTCGCTAATTTCGGTATCCATGGTCATTATTATATAAAACAATACCCTGTTGGATTCTTCATAATAACCCATTTCAGTAAAAACTTCCGCTAAACTTAAGAGGTATTCCGTATTGTAAGGTTCCCTCTCCACTGCTTTTCTGCAATAATTTAATCCGTCTATATAGTTATTGTTATCTATATGCTTTTTTGCTATTTTATAATAAAAAGATGCTTCCCTCTCAAAGGGAACTACATTATTTTTTGCTGCTAAATTGTTCATCTAATCACCGCCTTAGATTGGCACTGGTAACATATATTAAGTAAATTATAACACAAAGTATTGTTTTTGATATTACTTTTTGATTAAGTCTATATAATGGTGTAAAAAGAAGTTGAGCCAAAGCTCATACCTCGGTTAGAATATAAGTGCTAACAAATACCAAACCGAGGAGGATGAACCATGGCTCAGTTTAATATTACAATAAC
>DUOD01000042.1 GCA_012838995.1 Clostridiales bacterium | reverse complement strand
TTGGAGCTTTTTTTGACTTCGCCTATTATTATTTGTCCTTCCCCTTTTCTTAGAATGTCAAACTTAATATTACCTAGAGATACTTCCTTCCTATCTCTGCTATAGCTATCCTGATGTATAAACCTGCCAATATCTATGTATTCGTTATCCTGGTCCGGAGTTAGATCCCTGGCCATAAGCCATACTTCCCGCTTGCAAATATAGTAGTACCATATTAAAGTTCCATTTACCCTAACTGTGGATTCGTTTTCCATGGCACCCACCCTTTATAAAATACATGATGATGTATCTTCTTCTAATATTGCCCCCAATTTTTTATCATAGATCAGATCACAAAATAATAAACCATCCCTGATTTTTTTATGTTTAAAAAAGTACCAATACGGAACTTTTACTTCGTATTTTATTCGATTCTTAGGTGCTTCGTTTTTTACTTGGTTATAAAAACTAAAAGGTATTACAGAAATAGTTTCATATTTGCTCAATCGGGTTCTTTCTACCTGTTCTTCATCTAACATATTATCCAATATTTGTTTTCTAATTTTTTGACTTTCTTTATACTGTTTTATTGCCTGTTGAAATGCATCGGTTTTTTCCATTGGGAATCCCTCATATACTTTTTCTATAAATACTAACAAATCTTTCTCCTTCATATCCTCTGACATTTCTTGTAGAATATCCATGGTTCTTTTAAGAAGTTCTGGATCATTTATGGGATTATATAGTTTTTCAGATTGGTTGCTGGGTCGATATATATAAATTCTACTATCTCGCTTCGGATCCCTATATCGATTTACTCTTCCTGCCCTCTGTGCTAAAGCATCCGGTGGAGCACATTCTGTAAACATCCAATCAAAATCAATATCCAACGATACTTCAACGACTTGAGTTGCAATTACAAAATTTGCCCGTTCAATACTGTCTTCAATCCTTTTCCGATCCTTAAAAATAAATCTGGAATGATAGCATATTGGATTATACTGTGCAAGAATTTGCGCCAACTTTTGGCACAGACCCACCGTATTTACAACCACCAATACTTTAAAACCACTTTCTACAGTACTAATTATGTTATCTATATCATCCTCAATGTAACAATTCTTAAAATAATATTTGCTCCTTTGCTCTTCCAGCAACTCTTCATCTCGTATCACTTGAGAGTCTTTCAATATCTTTCGAAACATACGAATTAGATACTTAGGCATTGTAGCACTCATTAACATAAATCGGGTTCCAAGGGCTGAAAAGTGCTTTATAGAAGATACGATCAATCCTAATGTCCAACCATCATAAGCATGTATTTCATCCATCACTATAACAGAGTTCATTGCATTCAATTCTTTTAATGTCCAATGACCTGCATTAAATCCGGTAGTTAATAGTTGATCTACCGTGGCAACAGTCACAGGCTTCGTAAATGTTTTATTAAATAAAAATTCTTGATAGATTTCTTTGATGTTTTCATATTCTAATTCTTCTTCCTCATTATCAAATAACAGCTTAGCAGATGAATGGCTAAGACCTACATTTTCTTGTCCAAACAATGTGCTTAACCTGAACCAAATGCTGTTAGCAGTCGCCATGGTAGGAAGAAGATATAATAACTTTGCATTTCCTAAATCATCAATATTATTTAACGCCCACATTAAGGCAGCTTCTGTTTTACCACTTCCTGTAGGTGCTATAGCAATTACATGGCCTTTACAATTTGCTACTTCTTTTTGAAATTTTCTCAATCCATTAAAACTAATACCTCTTTTAATACAACGGGACTTAATGTGAGTTACTACATCTTCACTCTTTTGATTAACCCTATATCTTATTGTAAGCTTGGCAGAACCATACCAGTCAGAGTAATGTAAAAGCCCCTTTGTTACAGCGTACAGGGTTCTTATTTTATAAGGATCGTCGCGGACGATCAAAGCAGGCAAACCTTCAATTAAACATTGCATAATATGTATGCCCTCATCATTGATCAAATTATTCCGCATAATGGGAAATTCCCATCCACAATCTTTAAAGATAGTCTCTGCAAAACTAATGGCATGTTCCAAAGCTTGTCTTTCAATATGGGGCCTTTTTTTCTTCCACTTTAGTTCCCTGTGAAAACTTTGTTTGCTGAAATCTAAATCCTTATGGTGTCCCATAACAGCGAAGGTGTCATATGGAAAATTAAAATGTTCCATGTTGTTCATTGCCAATGAAGCGGAAAAAACATAGGGAAGGGAGCATAATTCATGGCGATAATTATTTTTATAGTCGATTTTTATACCCTTTCTTCGCCTTTCCATAATATCCTGAAAAGGCTGTATTAACTTACCTATATCATGAAAAACAATGGTAAGCAACGACATTTTTAGAAACTGATTCTTAGAAAACTGGAATCTGCTAACCAATCTATCGATTAAACTTTGTTTGCAATAGATTAATTCCTTCCAAGCCCGGTAAACTTCTAAGATATGTTCTTCGTAGGTTTCGTCTGGCTTTGCATAAAAAACTTTGTTCCTATTCACAACAACGCAATCTCCCTATTATCAATAATTAATCCTTCAAGAGGCTTTTCAAGCCTTATAGGAGTGTCTACAAACGTGTAAGGTTTTCTTTCCTTAGTACGCCTTTCGCTCCCTGTAAATGTAAAATCCGAAGGTAATAAGTAAACTTGAGGAAGATAAACATCACGCATCAACGGCATTTCCTCTATTTTAATATCCGATTTGTAATTTTTTGAATGATTTCCCGGTATAATAGTGTTGGAAAAATTACGTATGGGACACAATTCTTTCTGTCTAATTTCACTTATATATTTTATTTTTAATAAGTCATCGCTGCTTCCGGCAGTTAATGCATATCTGGGGTTACTAAACCAGTTTTTAATGTTTTTAATGACATCTTTTTTGTAACAAAAAAAGTAAATATTTAGTTTTAAATCATATATATATTCTCTAGTTAAAACCGCACTTACTACTTCCTTATCCTTTATTTTTTGGTATTTCCATAAATCTTTATATTGCCCGGTATGATATCCCCATACCCCCACATATAACTCATTTTCCTTTTTATAAGTCATAGCCTGTTGGAAATCGAACCCTGCAGCTGCACCTAATATGCCTGTTAATGTGGTCATAGGTGGTAGGGGCAGTGTTTGCTGATAGGTATGGTATTCAGGTATTCTAAAGGATGCAGTTGGAGCGTATGCCCTTATTTCCACATAAAACATATGTCTCACCTATTTCCCCAAATAGTGTTCGTCTACCCAATTACTCATTACGACAAAAGCATCGCCTATGCTCCTTATATTGTCAGGTATTCCTCCAAAGAAACCTTTGCGGCAACCTAATACATATTCTATTATTTCGTCAGAATAATCCTTTAGTGTTTCTTCAATTAAATGAAAATTTATTGTGTTATTTTCTACTACCACGCTTTCGAGAAAAATAGGATTTTTTACTGAAAGTAATGATGCTGCAACAAATTTCGGAGAAATATCAGCAAGGTATCTGGTCTGTCTGCCGGTTGACCATAAATTTTTAAGCGATGTAAGCAATGCATTTACCCTTCTTGCCTTTTCGTTATTAGGAAGCTCGTTCTTAAAGCCTTCCCCACATCCTATGCGATCCAACTCAATAAGGATGGTGCCTCGATAAATACCCGAATGAATTTCCGTTTCAAAAATATTTGGATCACCACCAGCTTCTACTCCCATATAATTTGTTCCGAAATCAAGATCTCCCTGATATTTTTCCAAAGCTAGAAGCGGTGTAACCCTAACCGGGGAAGTTCTTTTGAAAGCCGAACCCTTCTTGTCTTCAGTGGCCTTTTCTGTACCCATAAAACCAAAAAGATCATCATCAATATAGTTTTCAGGCTCCTGTTTTGTTGTAGAGGCTCCCTTGGCTATGGAAGCAACCACTCCCTCAGAAAGTTCCCATCCCAATACGCCTAACTGTTCCCGCAAAGCTCTCCTCACCCATTGAGAAGAACCATAGGGATACTGATCTACTCCTCTGGAAATTTTTTTGATACTGGAAATGTTATCTGCTTCCTTATCAGAACCGTTCAGGCTGGACAAAGATGTTTTTACCAAATAAGTAACCGTTAACGCCTTAGCTTGCTTCATAATTTTTACCTCCTTTTATTTTTTATTTTTTTTACTTAAGGCATAATAATAACTATTTAGTGCGGCTATCATGCAAAACTGTTTAAACTCCATAAAATTTTCATCGGTAAGCTTTCCTTCATAAACATCGCTAATTATAATTAGATCATTACCTAATTTAAATTGAAGCCGATTTAACTGTTCCAAGAAATCCACCTTTCTTCGGGCTTTTCTTAAAGCAAACAGATCGCCCTTTTTCCCATTTTCACTATTGGCAACAGCCATACCTATGCTCCTTCCAAGCTTTACTGCTGCCTCTTGCTCGTCTTTATACACACTATCCCCCTCCTTCAACAAAGATTGATAAACCAGTGCCATTTCCATCAGAGGTGTAAAATAAGACACGTCTGCATGAAAAACAAAATACTCGACCAAATCCAATATACTTTGTCTTCTTAAAATACGTTCTAAGATGCGATTTCTCACCAAAGTTTTTGCTTCATTTTTTAATTGACTATGATCAACCAGACAGGCCATTGCACTTTTAATATCGATATCTGCTGAATTTTCTAGTATATCTATCAATCTATAAAAATAGGTGGTATCCCTATATGGCCAGAACATCTTACCTAAAAAAGTGTCTTTTGCCTTCTTCGTATGTATGATAAAAAACTCTAATGGTGTGTCATCGAGAAATATTTTTAAAATAGAAGCAATATTAGACACGCCTTCCCTATATTCATCACTAATATTCCTCTCCGCCAATCTTTCATAGAGGTTATAGAAAAAGGCAAAAGTAACTTCAAATAAATGTTGGAAATAGCCCCCTAAATTGTGCTGGAAGTTTTTATAAAGATTAGGATCCGCATCCCTATCCCTTATTTCGCATAGCTTATCATAACTGTCAAGCATTTTTTTCAAAGATGCTGAATAAGGCAAAAAGGCAAACAAGTTATCCCCTTGATACATATAAAATCCATTCACCGGAACAAATTTCCCTAAATAAGAACATTTCCAACAAATTTTTTCGGGTTTTCCGGCCGATGGGTTAAAGGACAAAACCCCGCTCGTTCCTGTTATCAAAGGAAAGATAGTCTGATTAGCATCTTCCAATTTACTGCTTTTCTCACCACATAAATAACAGTTTTTATTGGCTCTCTTTTTGGATAGGTTGATAGTAATTTTAGGCTTTACTGCATTAGGACCATTAACTAGTAACCCAGAAGTCGTCACTTTCAGGCCATGGGCATCTAAGAAAGCGTCCATTCTTTTTTGTAAATGAGCTTTTTCATCCGGTAAAATAAAGCGTTTCTTTTTTACTAAATTGCCATTAATATAAATTTCTCTATCTACTTCTTCCTTCCATTTAATCGATGTACCGGTAGGTCTAGGAGCTTTATTGTATATCATTTCTGCTATGCCTATGGACTTCTTTTTTGGAAAGCTTATGAATTCATCCTTTTCCTCATCATAGTAAAAATTATATGATGATAAATTGTCCTTTTGTTTTTTCGTGGATAAGTTATAATATTCGTCCACCATTTTGTCATAGACTTTATACAAAAGTTTTTCTACATCCTTTTGTACACCAGATAGAATAATACAGTTTTCTTGATCTTTGAGATTAACACAGACGTTACCAAGGTCAACGGTCTCTAACATCTTTATAAAGCCTACCAAACCAGAATCTAACCAAAAATGGCCTTTCTTGTTGAATTGTACTTCGACGATGTTTTTAGCTGCCACATTCTCACCCCCTTTCTTCACAATAAATCTATACATCCAAAACCCTGGGAGTTTTTACTGCCCAAGGCGCCATCGACGGCTATCTGTAATAAATCCTTGGGGCCGCTTAAAGCCAACCTGCCCGAATAACCTTTAATTACAAAATTTTTATAATTAATAATGTTAAGCTTGCATCTGCCAAGGGACCTGAGCTTTATGCTGCCCTGGGAAAACTGCTCAGAGTGTAAAGCATAATACTTTTTCTTTAGATTATTATCGATTAAAGATTCAAAATCCGGATCACCGGGTTGGAAGTAGCAGGTATATTTCCTTCCGTCCGGCCCGAGCAACGTACTATATACAACTATGGGGGACAACGTTTTTACCTTTATCTCAGGCTGGTCTATCTTTATCTTCTTTGCATTTATGCTTTCCACCTCTAACACATTGCTACCAATTCTAACTTCCCCTTTTGTTAACAATGTATTAACCAACGATTCACAAAACTCGTCCACCAAAGAACTCACGGTTAGGCCTATTTTTTCAAAAAAACAAATCTCTTTCTTATCCTTATCTATTTGAAAAGGCCCATTTAAACGAGAGAAGGAAAAAAGTTTGAAATTACGTTTTTCCACGCAATAGCCGGTTGAATGCAAAAAGTCCGCTAATTCATCGCTTATGGAATTGTATATGCAGGATTGTACTAAATGGTTGTAGCTTATAGGCAATGAAACGCAGTCATTTTTAACCTTGAATTTTATGTTTACATGAATGACAACCACCCCATTTATTATAATTTCTTATAAGGCTTCATAGAATTATAAGTTTAGGTTCGAAATTTATTAGATTATTTGAAGAGTTTATAGTTTTGGTGCTAGATATCTATAGATAGTTCGCTATAATGCTACATTTTTTTGGCATGATTTACAGCATATGATATTAATAATGATTATAGCATATTTTAACAATATTTGGTTGCGATTTTAGCAATTTTGTGGTTTTGCTTACATAAATGGGAAATCTTTGAATGCAAACAGCTAACAAAAGGACCGGGTGCGATCAAGAAAATGAGCTGAAATGATATGCTGTTGAATGATAGGTTGCTAATAAAAAATGGTATCAATTAAACTCGATACCATTCTCTTGATATTTATTTATAGAGATTATCTTATACTCCCCCGGTATTTATCCAGGTCGATGGCGGCCGGCAATAACTTTTTAGTATAGCCCTCTTCGGCTACCTCGATAGCCTTCCTACGGCGGCCCTCCTCGATTATCAAACCACCAGTTTCAATTCCTTATAGGTAGGCTAATAACTGTCTATTTAGGAGAGGAGGATTTATCAATGCCGAAAGGTTTCAATTCCTTATAGGTAGGCTAATAACTCGGGGAGGAGGTTTTGTTCGAAATGATGGACGGCAGTTTCAATTCCTTATAGGTAGGCTAATAACCGCAAGCGGGCAACGGAGATCATGACACCGCCAGAGGAGTTTCAATTCCTTATAGGTAGGCTAATAACCATCCAGTCTCATCTGTGCTAATGTAGCATCCCTTGCAGGTTTCAATTCCTTATAGGTAGGCTAATAACGAAAACTAATCCAAAAAATAAAGGTGTGTATGTGGTGTTTCAATTCCTTATAGGTAGGCTAATAACTCTTCAATGAGATCGTTTATATCTTCGTCCAACCCCGAGTTTCAATTCCTTATAGGTAGGCTAATAACAATGACGCATAAGGACAATATTGCGACATAAGCCCAGTAAGGCTTTTTATTTTACCAAGAAAGGGGATGCGTATGAATAATGAAGTGATAAAAGTAAAAGTGCAAGAACACGATGAACAACTCAAGGAGCACGGAAGGAGGCTTGATAAGATAGAGCAAGAAAGCGCAGAATTTAGGGTGCACATACAAAATCTATGCAGGAAGATAGATGAACTGACCGGTTGGCTGAAAGCCTTCCTATTGGCCATGATTGGCACATTCGGGGGTTTTATTATTTGGTATATCCAAAGTTTAAGATAGGGGGTGAAAAAGATGATAGAAAACGATGCATTGCAGCAAGTCTTAACATTCGCAACTGTGCTGATGCCCATCGTTACAGCATTGGTTGAATTGATAAAAGTCAATATAAATATGCCTAAGAATATCATTCCTTTCATCAGTCTAGTCATCGGCATGATAATCGGGATAATTGCAAGCCCATTTACTGATCTTGGTATCATCTTAAGAATCTGGGCCGGAGGATTT
>DUOD01000041.1 GCA_012838995.1 Clostridiales bacterium | reverse complement strand
TGAAATGAAAAACATGTAAAATCTGCAACTTCTCCACTGTTCCTTCCTCTATATGTCGCACCAAAAGAATGCGCTCCATCTGCTATAACTATTACTCTCCCGATCGCCTCTTGAATTTTATTGGATGGTTGAAATAAATGTTTTTTAGAATTGACAACTTCAAATATATTGTCATAGTCACACATACCCCCGCCAATATCTACGGGTATAACAGCTTTTGTCCTCTCAGTAATTGCCTCCTCAAGCTTTCTGTAATCCATATGAAAAGAATCTTCAGCGGTATCTACAAGCACTATCTTTGCCCCAACGTGATCTATAACGCTGGCAGAAGCAGTATATGTATATGCAGTAGTTATAACTTCATCTTCCTTGCCTATACCTAAAAGCCTGAGCGTCATTTCCATGGCTGCAGTAGCCGAATTTAAGCATACTGCCTTAGAAGCTCCAGTATATTCGGCAATCCTTTGCTCAAATAATTTTGTCTTGGGACCGGTTGTTATCCAACCGGATTTTAAGGTATCTATAACCACATTAATTTCTATATCGGAAATATCAGGTGGAGAAAACGGGATCTTCACCATAAACCCCCCTAAAACTTAAATTTTTATTAATAACATAATTTCATTTTAAAGATTCTAAAGAATTATTATTTATTAATGTTTTTTGAATCCATGCCACAATATGAGTCCTAAAAAAGGTAAATTAAAGCAACTATATATCCAGTTCCACGGCGCTACAGATAATATAAATCGAGATATGGGTGGAGTCAATGTCACTTTTTTATAGGTTATATAAGAGTCAGGAAACAGTGCCTTTAATTCCCCAACAGATATGCCTTCAACGTCGGGATTTCGTGGATTATTGTAAATAAAAATCGTACCAAAGCACCGCGCCATCTATAGACAATAAATCCCATAATCTCAATGCAAGTTTTTTCTGAAGTCATGATAAAGAATTGAACTAAAAACTGTAGACACTAATATCAAATCGAAGGGGGCATTCTTAAAAGGCACTTGACTTGCATCACCCAAGACAATTGTAACACTGGAAGGAAGGATAATGCGTGCTGTTTTTACTCTTTCAGGGAGAAGTTCATTTGCTGTAATTTTATCAGGTGTAAATCCGTAACGTATAAATTGGAGGATGTTAGCCCCGGTCTTACAGCCAACTTCAAGAAAGGAAATTTCGCTAATATTTTTTTTTACTAAAATAAATTTTGTTGAGGAAATGCAAGAATACCCTTTCCCTTTTTTGCCAAGAGATAAAAACAGAAGGATTAAGAAATGAATATCTCTCTTTTGGTATCCTTTCCCTTTTCTCGTAAGCCCTTTCGATCTTCTCCAGTGTATTTGGTTTATCTGATGACATAGCTTATGCTCCTCATATGTCAGATTAACATTTTAACATCATGTCTATTCTCTTGCTTGCCAAAATTTGGCAGCCTAAATAGGATATGTGTGATTTCGCAAAACATATTGTTTGCCTCTTTCACCCATTTCATGCCGTTGTTTTGAAGTCATATTGTATATTTTTAAGATCCCCTCTGCAATAGCTTGAGGGTTTTCAGCCTTAACGGAGATTCCGCAACCTGCTT
>DUOD01000040.1 GCA_012838995.1 Clostridiales bacterium | reverse complement strand
TATAGGTAGGCTAACAACTTTCTGCATCATCCGGAATAGACAACATACAATTAAAGTTTCAATTCCTTATAGGTAGGCTAACAACATTAGCAAGTGCATTGATTTTCTCTGTTAAAATCCCTTGGTTTCAATTCCTTATAGGTAGGCTAACAACTGATTATGAATATAAGAAATCTTTCGATGATGAATTCTAGTTTCAATTCCTTATAGGTAGGCTAACAACACCAAAAAACCTTGAAATTATAGGATTCATTTCTTTGCTTTTTACTATAACATATTTTGCCTATTTAGACAAATCCTTATTTAATAAGCTTTGTTAGGATTGAAAGTGTCGTCGATGTCCCATAGTTTTTGCCATATCTAACATCGACGACTACAATTACAATTAAAGAAACAAACATTTGCAACTTAAGTTAGATATTAAATGGTGGGTTTTATACCTTCATGTAAAGCGTCAGATAAACTGATCAAATCCTTCGTAATTATATTTAGCCAAACCTGCAACCGGATCATAGTCATCCATATTAAGTAAAATAGGAATTTTATTTTTTAGATATGACTCTTTATCTACTAATGAAAATGCCAGCCTAGCAGGCACATTGACTATATAATGATTCATTAAAATCATAAATTCTTTTCGTTTTTGAAATGAAAGTCTTCAATAAAAGTACTGCTGTAAAAGTTCATCGGTAAGTTTCGTAAACTTTTGCAAGTAAATAAGCCTTGCGCAATGTGTCTTGAAACCTTGTAGAAAATACGGTGTTACACCATTGCTGAAAGATAATACATTAGATAGAATTGACCCATAATTCCATGATCATTTGACCAAAACTTTGGTTCATCCTCTATTTACAAAATCACATCCTGGCCCCCTTTCTCCAATCCCATAATCTCTCTTTTTGAATATTTTGTGGTGCGAAATGTATAAAAAATCACCGAATCCTTTTCCTTGGATATTATTCTATTGAGTTCTGCCTTTAGCTTTGTAAAATTTGCTTGGGTTATTTCTCCCTCCAGCACGGAATTTTGAACCCAGTATAAATATTTTCTACAGCATTTTAAGACCTTATTTACTCTCTTTTGGTTTACATCATAAACAACTATTACAAATATAAGATCGCCTCCTTAATAGCTACCAACGAGCTACAAAGGGCTGATAGGCCTTCTCACCAATTAAGTGCTTTTCCAATTTATACAGTTCCAGCCGTATAAGTCTTCTGTAGGAGACGTTTCGTGACAATTCCCTATGTTTAATGGTGCTTTGCAACCTCTTGTCCAATTGCTCTACAAAAACTTTCTTTGCTCTATCCTTTAGCAACAAACCACCGAACTCTTGTTGGAAATCGTTTTTTGTTATCATTCCCTTGTCTATAACTGAAAAAATAAGCCTGTCAATAATTATCGGTTTGAATATTTCCGCTATATCGAGGTTTAAAGAAAACCTCCTGAAATTAGTGGCATGTAAAAAACCAATCCTGGGATCTAGGTGGGTCTTATATATTTCGCTTAGAATCTGAGTATATAAAATCGAATTGCCCAGGCTTATCAAAACGTTTAGCTCATTTTTGGGCGGCCTTCTTGTCCTCTCCTTAAACTTAAAATCCTTGTTTTGAATAATCTCATCAAAGGATTTGTAATAGGTCTCCCGTATATGGCCTTCTACCGCCATAAGGGAATTAACACTTTTACAGTCAGGTACATCAAGGGCCAGCCTTTCTATTGTATCAATAAAATTCTCTAAATCCTTACCTCGGTTGTTATAGTATTTTAGCACCTGTCTTATATTTCTATAGGCTCCCATACTAAATGATTTGGCAAGGGTTAGTCTCTTATCTGCATCTTGATAGTGTTCGGCCTGTTTTAGAATCATATATCCGGCATTCAAATGCTCCCTAGGGTAGAATGTACCCATATAATACCCGTAATAATTGAAATAGTGAATTAATACTTCCTTTTGAGACATCAGTTCCAGCAACTTCTTGTTAAATGTCACTTCCCCAAAAATCATGATTTCATTTATATCCTCTATGGGCAGGTACCTTTTTCCTTCATTTGTTTCAAAAAACAGGGTGTTGTCCTTCCTCTTCAATTCTCCTTCTGAAAAAATGTAAATCGTCTTTTTCATAAATAAACTCCCCTACGACCAACAAAATTCTGCATAGCCACAATTTCTGCAAAAGTGAATTTTTTTGGGTGCGGGAGGCCGTTCCTCAAAGGCTATGGATAATATATCGTTTCTGGTTCTTTCCAGTTCTTCCATCACTTCATCAGATAAGATCACTTCAACCCTTTTCTTCTCCTTTGGAAACATCAGCTCACCCCTGGCCTCAATGCCGATATTTCTCAGTTCATAAAGATAAAAAGCCAATTGCATCTTCGCGCTTGTTATAAATTTGGAGCTTTTATTGACTTCGCCTATTATTATTT
>DUOD01000039.1 GCA_012838995.1 Clostridiales bacterium | reverse complement strand
GGGCATCCTCTATATTAGCATATACACTTTTTTGTGTCAATATGTTGTTTCTTGTCTTTACCCGCCGCTTCGGTGCCTTGTTTGCACGCCTTCGGGCGCTTTGTTAAGGCACTTGTACAATATATCACAAATGGATGACATTCTTCAAAGCCCGTACAATGCCTTTGCATCCGATTAAAGAATGCTATCGCGCCGGCTTTCGTTTTTTCTCCATAATTTTATGTTTAGCACATTTCTTTGTCATCCCTCATTATCGTTTTGTATCTTTAATACCCGCAATTTTATATTTAAAACATCCGTTAGAATAATGGTTCTTACATATAATATATAGTTTTCTTCATTGATTGATACAATTCTTTCATTAAATATTTGAAAGATCGTATCAACGTCCACGTCCCCAATCCTTTTGCCCGGCACATCCTTTAATAAGTCCTTGGTATACTTTTCAATGGCTATTAGTTCCAGGTCATTTCCCTTATAGTCTATCTCCGCCTCAACACCGGTAACCACCAGGTGCTTTGTGTTGTTTAAGTTTTTTTCCAATCTCTCCAGCTTATTGGTCTTATCCATAAGCTCGGCGCTCTGACTTTCGTTAATGCGGTACAAAAGATCCAGTCTGCTGGAAAAAATACCGTTAAAGAGGGTTATACCTATAATAGCGCCCAGGATGAAGCTTGCTATAATACTGTGGTGTCTTTTTATCCTGTTTTTAATGTGGTACTTTATCCGCCCGTGTTTACCGGTCATAGGGTTTCCCATTTGCCTATAAGGTATATGATAAGATGGCCGGCCTGGGCCCCGGCAAAGGCGCTTATAATATACAGGATCTGCTTTGTCACCGCCCCCAGCTCACCCTCTAAAAGACCCAGTTCCAGTATTTTAAAGGAGGAAAAGGTACCGCCCAGGGCCACAACTATGGCCCATATTTTCATCTTCTGGGCAAAGTCCAGCATGGTCTTCATGGTGGGCTGCCCGGCGATAAAGGCAACAAAGGCGCCGCAAAGGGATGCTCCGACTATAACGCCGAAGGCTATGAAAAAGTTGAAAAACAGGTTGCTTATGAATTTTCCCATGCCCATCATCCTAAAATAATATGCTTCAATCTAAATATATTATTTTAGGATGAATTTCATTCAGAAGAGGAATACTTATTTTTGGGAATCCAAGTATTCTACCGCCTTTAGGGCGGCCAGCTGACCCTCGCCCACCGCCTTGGCAAGTTGATAGGGCTTGCCGGTGCAGTCGCCTGCCGCAAACAGGCCGGGTATATTGGTCGCCATACGCTTGTCGGTTTTTATATGGTTATCAAAGGTCTCAATGCCCGGGATCAGTTGGACTGCAGGGATCATTTCCCTTATTATGAATACTCCGTCCACTTTAAAGACAGCGTTTTCCAAATGAAGATGGGTTGCATATTCCTCCCCGGCAATTTTCTTCACCTTACCCCTAACTACCTTGACATCCGGATTGATATTTTTAATTTCATCATACATGGGTATATAATACACACTTCTAGCCAATTCCGATAAATAATTGGCCTCCTGTTCGCCTTCGGATATGTAGCTTATAACGGCCACGTCCTTGTCCCTGTACAGCGGTCCGTCGCAGGTGGCACAGTAGCCCACACCCCTGCCCAGGAACTTCTCTTCCCCGGGCAGGTGCCTAAACACGGCAACCCCCGTGGCCACCACCACCGCCTTGGCATAATACACGTCCTTGCCGGCTATCAAATTAAATTGCCCGTCCATTGAATATATGCTGTCGACCTTTCTTTTGGTTATTGCGATGCCCATTTCTTCAACGTGCCTTAGAAAAGCAGTCCGTAAATCCTCGCCGGAGATGTTGTAAAACCCTAAATAGTTGTTTATCCTGGGTGTCCTATGCATTTTGGGACTGCAAAATTCGCCGCCCAGCACTATCACCTTTTTATTCCTTATGACGGCATTGACGGCGGCCGACAGCCCCGCCGGCCCGCAACCTACTATGGCAATATCGTATAAGGTATTATGAGCGTCCATGTTAAAACCTCCCTCCTTAAGATAAAAAACGGGCAATATATCCATAATTATGCCCATACATCAAATTAATTAGTATATTTATATATATACACAGTACATCTTGTTGTAAACAACCATAAGGCCTAAGCATCCGAAAGAACATCTTTAATACAGGCAGAAACGCAATCGGCGCATAATATGCAGTCCCTGTGGGTCCTATAATCCTTCACGGGGTCTAGGCCCATGGGACAGGCTTTATTGCACAAACTACAACCCGTACAACCTTCCCGGTGGTATTGCCTTTTCAGATATTGTGAAAACATGGCAGCCCCCTGGGCCATGGTGCCCATAGGACAAAAACTGCACCAGCTCCTCCTCGAAAGGAACAACGACAAAACGATGGCCACCAAGGTAGTTATACCGATGATGATAACAAATACCCTGCCTACCGCCGCAGCATCCGGCCATGCCTTCGATACGCCCATGGCGAAGTTGCCCATCAATAATGCTATCACTGCCAACCTAAAATATATATTTTTGAAGATCTTAGGTATCCTGTTATTGCCGGACATACCCTTAAAGAATCTATCCAGTATCCCGCCCCTGGGACATATATTTCCGCACCACAGCCTGCCCCTAAAAAAGGCCACCACCACAGGGCCCAGCATACATATTATGGCGACGAGGCCTATGATTGGGTAAAACCAACCCAAGGTCAAAAATACTATTATTAAAACCCAACTCCAATTTGATAAAAAGGATAGTACTTTGTTGCTGTTCATTAATCATCCTCCTGCTCATACAATTTATTAACCGGTAAAATGCTAGATGGGATATCAAGCCGGTATCCGCTGGCATCCAATACAGGACGAACAAATTTAAGGTCTACCCCTACCCCGTATATGTATATGTTACGGTAAAATTATAAAAAATTCAAGTGGTATTTAAAAGAATTGATAGTCATATAATTTTAAAATTCGACGACAAGAATTCCAACAAAAAAGGACCGACCCTTGGCCTAAAGCCATTGAGTCAGTCCTTTTGTTCCACAGGATAAGTCCCCTGTTCTATTTCGGAGTGGGTTTCGTTGTTTTGTTCGGTGGCTATCTCCCCTTGCCCTGCCCCTATTATCTCCTCATATTTTTGTCTGATCTTTTTGAAATCCTCCCAGGCGTCCTTTTTTTTGGAGGCATCCCGCAGCAGTGCCGCCGGATGATAGGTGGGCATTAAATAATAACCCTTTCGCTCCACCCATCTGCCCCTGTCCCTGGTAATCCTTATGTCCCGGCTTATAATGTACCTGGCGGCGGTAGCGCCCAGACATACTATTATTTTGGGTTTTAGTTTGAACACCTGATATCTTAAATAGGGCAGACAGGCCATGGCCTCCACCTCCTCCGGAACCCTGTTGCCCGGAGGACGGCATTTTACTATATTGGTTATGTAGGCATCCTGCCTGTCAAAACCGATGGCGGCTATCATTTTGGTCAACAGTTGACCCGCCCTGCCCACAAAGGGTCGGCCTTGAATATCCTCATCATACCCCGGCCCCTCCCCTACGAACATTATGGGCAGCTTTGCCCGACCCTCCCCCGGCACCGCCAGGGATCTGGTCCTGTGTAACCTGCATTTGGTACAGTATTTAACAGCTTCTATCAGTCTTTCCACCGTCTCACCTCAAAAAATCAAATGCCCAACCAATTAATACAGTCCTTCAAGTCCTTGAAGCAGGAGGATTTTAAAAAGTCACCTGGGTATCTTTCGGAACACATCATGGGATGCCTGCTGGTATATATTTTACCCGAGATTATGTATGGACGATAGGATATGGCATCATTTCCCCAAAGGAACCAGGTGAGGTCCTTATTTTTATCCGACATGTATTTGATAAGCCGTATGGTAAAACCCTTCCATAAACTTCTGTGACTGCCCGGCCTGCCGATTTCACAGGTGAAATAGGCATTTAGCATCAACACCCCCTGGTCTTCCCAAGCCCCAAAGAGCTTATTCGGTGGCAGTATCCTAAAATTGCCCTCCCTTATCTCCCGCTGTATAACGCTGAAGGGTTTAATATCCCCATATGAATGTATGTCATTATAGGTTTTATGAAGCAGCCTTACTATGTTTTTTAAAGATACCTGCCTGAACTTGTCCTGCCAGCTTTTCAGATCTCCCACCTCAAAGGCCCTTCCGGTGGCCCTTCCCTTTTCGGGATAGGGATCCTGACCCAGTATTACCACCTTAAGTTTGTTTAGATCCACACCCATAAACCTTAACACCCTATGGGAGGGGGGTGTGTAATTGGTGCCTATCCGGCTCTGTATATCCCTTAAAAGGCTTACCGTATCCCTATCCAGCAATTGCATCCATGATGGGTGGATGCTGGGGGGCAGTATTTTTATACCCTTCAGTTGATCATCTCTCCCCTATACTTATAGTACGAATGGTTGCTATTTTCAAATCCTTCAGTTGATAATTTATCCCCTGCAGTTAAAGATATGTATTTTGGATTTGACGTTGTTTTTACGTTAGGGTTTTTGTCAGTGCCATATTATCACACCGGTTTTATGCTGTCAATAATTGCATTTTTCGTCTAAAATTTTTATTTTTGCAATATCCGTTTAAAAAAATAAAAATTTTTAAAAAAATTTTTATAGTAAATTTAGGAAATCGTTAATTAATAATCAAAGAAATTGCAGTTTTTTTGACAATCTTTTCGGGAATATTTCCTTTTTATGGGCCTGTCATTTGCAAAATACGGACGGGTTAGAAAGCTGCATCGATAGTATATACAAAACGCACATAAAGGATATCCGCAAAATCCGGCCAATACAATACTTCCAGCACCGCATTTTGCAACCAAGGAAGGAAAGTGCGACGGCTAACAAAAAAATTTTGAGTTTATTTAAAATACAAGGGTGTTTTATTTTACATATAGTATGTGAAACTTTTAACTTTCTGACTTGCATTTTGTGCTGCTTAATTTTTTTATTAACAATGATAACCCTTTTCAATTAGCACCGAAGATGATATAATATAGGCACACAAGGCCGTGTTTAAAGGGGGGATATGTCTAATGAAAAAATATACCTCGGTTTGTGATTTATGCAAGCATGAAATATCCGTCGCTGCAGAATTCAAAAATACGAACGATTTGGAATTGAATATTTCATGTGATTGCCCGAACATGAAGGGACTAACAGACAAACCAATTGTCGTAGACGCAATAAAGGAAGTAATATCCGACCAAACCAAATCCACTCTTTATAGGCTAGTAAAAGACGTAAACCACGCAAAGGAATGTACGGCATACAAGGACATAAAATCGGCTATAGAGGCCCATCTGGGCTGGTATTATGAAATGTACTAAACTTTAGGCAAACATACATTTATTAGGCCGCCTCTGTAGAGCTTGTAGGCTCGAAAGGGCGGCTTTTGCTTTTTTGACCATACTTTTCGAGCTTTAACATAGTGCCGTAGGTTAGTATGCGGACAGCCCCGCCTTTGGCTGTCTACATTAAACCACCGCCCATGCCGCCGGACACAAACAAAACCCCCGGGTTGTACTGCAAACCCGGGGGTATCAAGTTAAAAGAAATTGTAAGGCTAAATACTTTCTATTCAGCCAACCGTTCTATTCATTGTCCTATTCGGCCAAGTTCAGAAGCCTTTCCCATCTTTCGTCGACGGCCTTTTGTATCTCTTCGATGAGATGTTCATTTTCCTTGGTAAACAGATGTCTAAATCTGCCCTGGGGTCTTAACCATTCTTCGATGGGTTTCTTCTTCCTGGGCATGTAAGTTATCCTGTATTTTCCTTCCACGACTTCGTAAAGAGGCCAGAAACAGGTATCGATTGCAGCCTGGGCAATTTCCATCAATTTTGGAGTGCTGTACCTCCAACCCCTGGGACAGGGCGCCAAAACGTTAAGGAATGCCGGACCCGGCGTGTATATGGCCTTTTCGGCCTTTTCATACATATCCTTCATGTTCTTTGTAGGCGCAGTCTGTGCTACATAGGGTATATTATGGGCCACCATAATCTCGGTGAGATCTTTTCTGTACTGGGGCTTGCCAGGTATAACGGAACCGACAGGTGATGTAGTGGTATCCGCATATTTAGGCGTACCGCTGGATCGCTGGATACCGGTATTCATATAGGCTTCGTTGTCATAGCATATATATACCATGTCATGGCCTCTCTCCATGGCACCAGATAGGGACTGCAAACCTATGTCATAGGTACCGCCGTCACCGCCGAAGGCCAGGAACTTAACGTCCTTATCCACTTTCCCCTTCTTCTTCAGTACATTGTAAGCTGCCTCGGCACCGGAAACGGTAGCTGCGACATTTTCAAAGGCACTGTGAATAAAGGAGTCCTTCCAGGATGTATACGGATATATAAAGCTGGATACCTCCAGACATCCGGTAGCTGAACCTATAACCGCATGGTCGTCCTCTTTAAGAGCTCTCAAAACTGTCCTGACCACAACGGGGGCACCGCAACCGGCACACATTCTATGTCCGCCCGTAAATCGTTCGGGTTTTTTGGATGTTTCTTTTAAATTATAAGCCACCTTCTGCACCTCCTATTCCCTTACACCTAGATAGTTGTAGTATTCCTTCACCTGACCTGTGGCTACTATTTCCTGTAGATCTTTATAAACCTTGTGTATATCTTCAACCCTTACATCCCTTCCGCCAAGGCCATAGATATAGTTAATAACTTTAACACCATCGGCAACCCCGAACATGGCACTTCTTACCTCTGCAAAGAGCGGACCACCCACGCCGGAGAAACTGTCGGCCTTGTCCATTACCGCAACGGCCTTTGTCTTGGACAGGGCAGCAGCCAACTCCTGTGCCGGGAAGGGTCTGAAAACCCTCGGTTTAATGAGACCGGCTTTTACGCCCTTTGCCCTGAGATCATCCACCACGGCTTTGGCAGTACCTGCAGTGGAATTAAGTACTACTACGGCAATTTCCGCATCGTCCATTTTGTATTCTTCAAAGAGCCCGTACTTTCTGCCGGTGAGCTTTTCAAACTCCTCAGCCACTTCGAGAATTACCCTTTTGGCATTTCTCATGGCCTCGTTCTGCTGTCTTTTATGTTCAAAATAATAGGGTGGCAGATCCAAGGGACCTACGGCAACGGGATTCTTTGCATTGAGCAAATGATGTGCCGGGTTGTACTCACCCACAAATGCCTTTACCTTGTCATCCTCAATAAGTTCAATATTTTCCACCGAATGGCTGGTGATAAATCCGTCAAAGCATACCATAACGGGAAGCTGTACATCGGGGTGCTCCCCTATTCTAACCGCTTGTATCAAGCTGTCATAGGCTTCCTGGTTATCTTCGCAATATATTTGTATCCATCCGGAATCCCGAGCACCCATGGTGTCACTGTGATCATTGTGAATGTTTATGGGCCCGGACAATGCCCTGTTTATGGCCGCCAGCACTATGGGCAACCTACAGGAAGCTGCAATATATAACATTTCCCACATCAATGCCAGGCCGTTTGCCGATGTTGCAGTCATTGTTCTGCCTCCGGCTGCCTGGGAACCGATACATGCACTCATGGCGCTGTGTTCGCTTTCTACCGGTACAAACTGGGTATCAACTTCACCATTGGCTACAAATTGAGAGAAGTATTGGGGCACCTCGGTAGACGGAGTAATGGGAAAAGCAGCAACGACATCCGGGTTAATCTGTTTCATAGCAATAGCTACCGCTTCATTTCCGCTTAATCTATCTCTAATAGCCATATATATCCCTCCCTACTTATCTTCCTCTACAAAATCCATGGCGTCAAAGGGACAAACCTCAACGCATACACCGCAACCTTTGCAGTGATCATAATCAAAATCCAGTCTCTTCTTGTCCTTTACAGGAATGGAACTGTCCGGACAAACCGGCCAGCAAAGCAGACACTGCTTGCATTTATCCTCTTTCCAAATAGGTTTCATGGATCTCCAGTCCCCGGTTTTAAAGTCGTCGGCGTTACCTGCATCGTATATAATTCCACCGGGGGTTATTTCTTTCCAAGTAACGTCCGGTGTTATTGTGCAACGGCGTTTTTTATCTGTCATAGTCCTTTCACCTCCTGCACGGATCTCCTAAGGGCCTTCATGTTGCCTTCTATAACTTCGGGCTTGGTGGCAAATTTATGCTTAAAGGATTCTTCCATATCTTTTATAAATTCTTCAATGTCCATAATACCACTAACCCTGACAACGGCACCTAACATAGGTGTATTTGGAAAATACCTGCCCAAGCAGTCCATTGAAATTTCCCTGGCATCAATGGTGCAAACCTTGCCCTTGTACCCTTTCAATAACGGTCTGATTTCCTCGGGAGATTTGGGCGTATTAACAATTATCGCTCCGTCTTCCTTTAGTCCAGCTGTAACATCCACTGAAGTCAGCAAAGTCTCGTCCACCACCACCACATAATCGGGGTAGTAAACATTGGAATGAATGGTTATTTTTTCTTCGCTTATACGATTGTAAGCTGTTATTGGAGCTCCCATTCGCTCCGGACCATATTCGGGAAAACCTTGAATATACTTACCCGTATTGAATGCCGCATCGGCAAGGAGTAACGAAGCAGTTTTTGCACCCTGTCCTCCCCTTCCATGCCATCGGATTTCAATCATCTTTCCCATAGATATTCCTCCCTTCATTATGACTGTACACTGTATATTTTGATTTGTCCGTGTACCATCAAGCACATGGACCATAAAACAACCGCCCGTAGGAAAATAGTCTTTTCCACCTTCGGCCGGCTTGCTGCCCGGTAAAAAGGCATCAAAAAAGAGCCCCCGGTATGTAACTGTACTATCACAATTTATATCTTGTTCAGTTGTGCTAGTACAGTGATGTGGTTACCATTATAACAGAGTGATAGACGTCTTAGTATTGATAGAAAAAATGTATATAACAGTTACCACATGACATTATAACAGATACTATTTTTCCGTGTCAAGGCGAACAGAAATTGAAGAAATTGATAAAAAGAACAGCTGAAAGATGTGAATTGCTTTTTTTAATACCGAACGACTGTAAATAGGCGGCACCCATGCCTTTATGCCAATATAAATTGAAGTATTAGCACCAAAATAATACCCGGCACTCCCAGGATACCCACCAGCACGGCATTGTACAGGTTAACCGCCACCGAAATGCCTACATGCTTGCCAACCAAATTAAGTATTATTAACACCACTATTCCTATTAGGATATTAAGCAAAACTTTGAAGACAACCCGTAGAGGTTTAAAAAAAAACGAACCTATAATATATAGGATAAAAATTCCAAAGCCATATGCGATTATGGTGTTTAATTCCAAGCCTAAATCCACAACCATCACCCCTATATTTGTCTGCTGTCTTACAACTCATTCGGCAACTATTATATATTTATGGGACGAAGGTTGAATTTATGACTTTTTGTTATCTATATTCACTAATATTGAGACCGTTCCAGGTTATGCCGTTTAATTTTGCTTGTTTTAAAAGGTACATGTATTTTCTCTTGGCAGCTTCAATGTCGTATATGGCATAATCTATAAGATCGGGATCGGTTACATTTTCAAAAAAATTCTGGGCTGCCATCCAATCCTTTTTGGCCTTAATAAGATCTTCTATAAAGCGCTGCTCGTCGTAAGGGTTGTGTACCTCCTCTTCCTCATAGGCCAAGTCGCCAAAAAAGGCAAGGAGGTGCTTTCCCCAGCATAGTCCTTTTTGCGTTTTCATAAGCCTTCCCCCTACACTGTATTTTTATATATTATTGCCAACTTTAAGCATTATATACAATTTAACAAGACCACCCGCACCTTATACATGGTTTTAAAGAGATGACCCGCACCTAAAAAGCCTACTCACTCTCTTCCCCGAGTATAATCGAAGCCTTAATTCCGTTGCCCAAATCCAAAAAACCCACTTTGCTGTTGTTAACGTATATATCCCCTCTGTGGTCCTTTGTAATTTTTACATGCCTCCTTAAGCCTTCAACGGATAAATCCTTAAAGGCAAAGGGTTCAATGGCTATAATTACTATGCAGGACGATGCCATATCCAAATTGCTTGTATCCACTACATCCGTTATATTAACCATATTGACGATTATATTGGATTTATTGACAATATCGCCGCCGGCGGTATTTTTCGAATCTCCTACCCTCTGCAAAATTTTATCCAACATATTATCCCTCCCTTAAAGCCGTTGATTAAATTTCTACCCTGTTAAATATCCGCTCCGTTTTTTCCGGTGTCCGGACTAAATATTCTAAACCTTACGGTAATTTTAGATATTCGGTAAGCTTGTGCCTCAGGCACTAATTTTGCCGTAGAAAAGTAAGCTGTCAGACGGAAGACCCATTCCCATCGCCCATTGTTATGCCGCGAAAAATATTTCGATAAAGGCAAACCGTCATATACGCCCCCGTATAATCTTCTTTCCATGCCATATACCCCAAACTATCAACATGCCCCACAAACGGCCGGCATCCCGCGAACTGCCGGCATAAATGAATGGGGTGAGGGGTTTTGTTCCGGTTAATTCCCCTTAAAATTTAAATTAATTTAAATTTTAAGGGGAATTAACTCTTTGCGGTCTTTTGGTCCACCGCTATGGCCAACCCCTCAGGGGGATTTTTAGGATCAAAGAGCTTGCCGTTTATAAAGCATCCCTTATCGCTCATCTCGAATTTTATATTATCTACCCTTTTCCCACTTACAGGAAGGGCCTGATGCCCCGCCCCCCTTCGCCGGGATATACGCCCTGTGCGCCGTGGGGTGTCATGGCTTCTGTCATCTTTTGCATGGTCCTTTATATGCTTGTCGTCACGGTCTTTGGATGCTTTTTTACCGGGTTTGTCGGATACTTTTGGACCGGGTTTGTCGGTTATTTCATGTGGCGTCTTTAGGTTAACCTCACTTTCGTCGGACGGTTTCTTCCCCCGTTGGGCGTCGAGCTGCTGTAACTTTGCCTCCTCTTTCAGATCCTCCTCCAGCCTTTCCTTGAACTTTTGCTCAAACTGCCCATCTAATCTTTTTTCCTGCTGATTTAACTTATCCTCCATCTCCTTCTCCAATTGCTCATCCGACTGCTCCTGGATAACCTCCCGCCCATGGTCTTCTCGTACTTGTCTTTCGGCCTCTTCCTCAAGTTTGGCCCCCTCTTCAAGGCTTTCCTTTACTGTCTGTTCAATCTCTTGTTCAAATTTATCTTCCGTTACCTGCAAAGCTTCTTTTTTAAATCTATCTTCCGCAACCGGCTTGGCTTCTTCAGGTATACCCCCCGTCGCCCGCTTTGCTCCCTCCTCAGATCTATCTGCTACTACCTGCTTAACTTCCTCCTCTGATCTGTCCCTCACCACTTGCTTAACTTCTTCGTCGAGGATTTTTCCGACCTTCCTTTCAAACTGCCGTACCGCTTCCCCTTCAGCTTGCTGCTCAAGTTCTGTCATTATTTCCTCATAAAGTTTAAGCATTGCTTCGTCTTCGGACTCTTTGCGGGTCATTTTGAATAAGTCGTCGCCGGCATCGGATGGTTTTTTTTGCTGTGCCGACTCCGCTTCCTTTGTAATCCGGTGTTCCTCCATATCTTCTATATGGAATACCTCACCGCTACCTTCGTCATATATGCCAAATTCACCCTTGTGGTTATATATTTTTATACCCATTTTAAATACCTTCCCCTTCACACTATGTTTTATAATTAACTTCTGGCTTCTTTCCTGTCCACAAAAATTCTATACCCCGAAGGGGGTTTTTTAATATTGATCTTCTTTCCGTCTATAAGTATTTCGCCGTCTAAAGTAATCTTGATTTCCGTAGGCCTTGCATCCTGCCTACTGTTTCCATCTGCCCCGCCGCTTTCATCAAACCATGGCGAGGCAGGGTTAAGCACCAGAATTAAAGCATTCTGTCTTATCCTGCTGTCTTGCGAGCTTAATATGTTTGCAATATTAATTGCCGCCGCTTTAGCATTCAAGCTGTTGGTTATTTGTGACATGATAAAACGTGCCCCCCTTTTTTCACAAAAATCTTCAGATGGGCTTTTTTTATTATATGCTCCCCCGTTTATAATTGTTAATAACATATGGGGACGCAGCTGATAGGATAATGCCACATCCCCATATGTTCAAACAATGCTGCCTTTATTGTTAATCCACCTGCTTTGAGGTCTGATTCCACTGTTTGGAATCGATATCTCCACCGGCTGTGATTATAGCGGCATTGGACTGGGCCATACAATTTTGTGCGTCGGTGTTGTTGGCAATTGAAAAAGCATAACCTACTATATTTGAATTGGTGATGCCATTGCCTACCGCCTTGTCACCCCCGCCAAATAATGCTTTTGCCTTATCTTCCATACCTAAACTCCTTCCTTCAATATTTATCGGATATTAATGTTCGGCCACAGATTAGTCATCATGCTGTTTTTGTGCCTGATTCCACTGTTTAGAATCGATGTTACCACCGGCTGTGATTACAGCTGCGTTGGACTGGGCCATACAATTATCTGCATCAGTATTATTAGCCACTGAAAATGCATAACCCACGACATTACAATTTACAATACCGTTGCCAAAGTTTTTTTCATTTAATGCAGCTACTTTATCTTCCATGGTCACAACTCCCCCCAATATTATTTTTTGCATAGACAGACCTGCAATTTAACATGCCCCTATGCATTTTATTTCTATTAATAATATATGGCGATACATATAAATTGGTACATATAAACAGATATATTTTTATTCTTCAAAAAAAACCATGGCTTAGGCAGCTATGCCCAAACCATGGCCTTTGTCTTTTATGTAGTTTTCCACCTGTCAACATTTTTTTCAGTCGGTATAAGTTACACCATTTAGCTTGGCTTGTTTCAACAGATAAACATACTTCCTTTTTGCAGCTTCCATGCTATATATGGCATATTCCACAAGATCGGAATCTGAAACATTGTCGAAATATTCCTCCGCCGCCCTCCACTCTTTCTTGGCCTTGGACAAATTCTCCAGCAGCTGGTGTTTATCAAAATCATTGTCTAATTTTATGCTCGGCTTGGATAGGTGTGCAAAGAGAGTTAACAGGTGTCCTTGGTGTTCAGACCTGTTTGACCTTTTCATTGTTTTGCCCCCTAACGGTAATACTGACCGGATTACTACATTATATGTAGTACATCACCCCTTAATTACTAAACCTGCTCCATACCGTTGCTTTTGCAAAAGGGGACATGTATAATAAAAACAATATCGAGGATTACTACCGGGTAGAAGGCAGTTTTCCTTGGTAGAAACCCTAGAAAGGATTATAAAAAATGAATTTGCAATTGGTAGATATGTTTGCCGATTTTTTGAGCAATTACGGTACATTAATTAAACAGATAGCCATTGCCGTCCTAATATTTCTAGCCTTTCTGCTGCTTAGAAAAATATTTATCACCTATATATTCAGATTGCTGCTCAAGATTACAAAAAGGACGACTTCAGATTTTGACAATCAACTGGTAATGTCCTTTGAAAAACCGATGCGCGTATTAATCATCATTTTGGGCATATACTTTGCCTTGGCATACCTGCCCCTGAAGGAAGCGCAGGATACTTTATTGTTAAAATTCTTAAAAAGCTCGATTATAGTAGCCATTGCCGCGGGATTCTATAACATGGCCGGGGTTTCCTCAGGCCTGTTCGAGGAAATAGAGAAGAAATTCAATGTCCATATAGATAAGATTTTAAAGCCCTTCTTGGAAAAGATAATCAGGGCGGTCATAGTGGTATTGGTGGTTACCGTATTGCTTCAGGAATGGGGCTACAGTATCGACGGTTTAATCGCAGGACTTGGCCTTGGAGGTCTGGCTATTTCACTGGCTGCCAAGGATACCCTAGCAAATATATTTGCGGGAGTAGTAATCATAACCGACAAGCCCTTTTCCATAGGCGATTGGATATATACGCCCAGCATAGAAGGTGTTGTGGAGGATATAAACTTCAGGAGCACTAAAGTAAGAACCTTTGCCCAGGCCTTAATTACCGTACCCAACTCCACATTGGCCAATGAACCCATAACCAATTGGAGCCGGATGGGTAAAAGGCGGATAACCTTTAAACTAGGGCTGCAGTATTTCACCCCGAGGGATAAACTGGAAAGGTGTATTCAGGCCATCGAGACCATGTTAAGAGAACACCCTGATATCCATAAAGAAACCATATTTGTAACCTTTGAAGGGTTTGAAAATCACAGCCTTGAAATCTTTTTATATTTTTTCACAATAACCACTAAATGGGAAGAATACCTGAAAGTCAGACAGGATGTAAACTTAAGGATAATGAAGATACTGGAAGATGAACAGGTGCCATTGGCATTCCCCGGCCGAAGCCTATACTTTGAAACACCCCTGGATACCCGCCAACAACCCCAGGATAAGCCACAAGATAAGACATGATCAGTCCAGCAGCCTAACCTTGTAACAACCTTGAAGCTGGGCGGGATAGCTCTCGGCGATTGCCCCGTCGTAGAATATTTCCACCCGCGCCCCCACCTTAATATCGTCCATGGTTATTTTGCCGTCCCGGGCGTTCACCAGATCTGCATCCCCGGTATATACATATATTTTATCGGCAGATCTTAATTCGTCTGCGCCCTCATCGGGTTGTACAAGTAAAGAGGCCTCGTCAATTTCCAGCACGGTTGCAGTAAAAGAATGTCCGTCATCGCTTCGTCTATCGGCGCATCCCGCCAAAATAACAGCCATTAGCACAAGACAAACAATTAAAGCTTTAGATTTTTTCATTTAAAGCCCTCCTTTTATATCCTTAGACGACGGATAACTTATTTTTGTTCCCTATTGCCCGTAGGATTATCGGAAAACTTGCACCCTACGCTTTCGGGATTACAAACTTTTTGTTCAGTTACTGCAAGTTCTTCAATATTAGAAGAAAGTTCACGCAAGAAATTTCGGTTTATATTTAATTATTAAAAATGTCCACAATAAGCAAGATAATATATTCTGCTTTTTAACCATAGGTAATAAGAAACCAAATGGCATCATCATAATTATGTTAAGTAAAATCTGGCGGACCGTATCGCCTCTGCCTGAAAAATAATCATCAAAGGGTAGCATATTCATAGGTATATACGGGTGATTAAAAATAAACGGCAGGGAAACAATAATCGGCATTAAGGTTACATATAAAACCAATGCTATATATATGTACATAAGTGTATTCACAAGCAACTTAGATTTACCTTTTGACTTCCCTTTTTAAAAAAGACAGCGGCGTATAGTATAGCCAGTACTATAAAATCAATAATGATTTTCAAATTATTATTCATGTTTTGTCATATGCAAGCCTTTATTTTCATGCTCTTTTTTTCTTATATCTCTAATATAGCATAATAGCTCGATTAAGTCTATTATAAGAATTTATTATTTCTTAAACAAACCCTTCCCTTTCTTAAATAAAGTCCTTTCATGAACACCCTTGAAAAAACCGGCTTGCTACTCTCTTTCAATATATTTATTTAATTCCTCAATCCTTGTACCTGGGATCATAAAGTACTTATATAAGAAGGTATAAAGTGAAAAAAGATAATAAAGTGTTTTAGGCTAAAGGATTGAGAGGAAAGGTTTAAGGAGAACTCTTTTCATGTCTCCTCTCCACTTTTCATCCCATTCATTCCCTAAATCCATTGATTTTACTAGATTTTAGCCTTATCCCTTATACCTTATGCCTTAAAACCCAAACGCAAAAAAACATGGCCTACAGGATTTCCTTGATCCTAATAAACCATGTTTCTTTCAAAACTTTATTTGCTTAATTTCAGACTTTTGCAAAATAATAGGAATTTATATAAGGGAGACAGCATAAATTTCCTGCTAAATTTCCCGTCTGCCTTCAAGGGCTT
>DUOD01000038.1 GCA_012838995.1 Clostridiales bacterium | reverse complement strand
CCGCCGCCGGCACCTGAACCGGCTGTTAGTACCATGACGGTATAGTTGGCCGCAAATACCTTGGCATTTCCTTCTGAGAGTAAAATCACATTCGATCCGGTACATGCCTCGGTAAGGTTGTTAATAACGCTGACCGATATCGAACCAGCAACACCGGCACTTCCGCCTCCGGCTCCGCCGACCACAGTTGAAACATGCATACCCTTGGTAACGGCGGAAATTAAGATATTCTTCTTCGCCTTTACATTTGCCCCGTCATCTATGTATGCCTTGGTGGTTTTGGTTATTACGCCGGTGTCATTGGATCCGCCCACTCCGGCCGATCCCGCGCCGGCACCGGCAATGGCGGATGCAATCAACATGGTATCGCTAACCGACACTATGCGAACTTCCTGGTTGGCATTTGCGCCGGAATTATTTTCATTTATTATGGCACCGCTGCCAATATAGGCTATGGTATTAGTATTGATAACATTGACGGATACAGTTACCGATACACCGGCACTGCCGCCCCCGGCTCCACCGACCACAACGGATACAATGTCTTCAGTGGAATAAGCTCCGATTAAAATACCGCGTCCGCTGCTCTTTTTCTTTCCGGTCTCACCGGTATAAAAGCTGACGGCATCACCGTTGCCCAGGGCGGTAACCTTGGCACCCTAGCCTATATACGCCTTTATTGAATTTATAATGGTAGAAACGCCTACAGAGCTCCCAACTCCGGCACTGCCGCCGCCGGCCCCGCTGCCTACCAGCATAACCAATACCAGATGGTCCTCTGCCAAAATGGCTACGCTGCCATTTGTTTCCACCACCGCGCCTTTTCCTATAAAGGCTTGAACATCGTTGACGGATGTTATAATGGAAACTGCGCCGCCTACACCGGCACTGCCGCCGCCGGCAAAGCCCGCGGTAATAGATACAACGGTTTCAGAGGATACGGCGGATATGATGATATTCTTCGCGGCTTTTACTTGAGCCGGATCTATACCATCGCCGTCTTCATCATCTTCAATATAGGCCTTTACTGTTTTTACAATGACGTTGGTGTCCGCAGAGGCACCTACACCGGCACTGCCGCCGCCAGCACCGGTACCCGAAATACCAACCAAAGTGGTAGTATCGGTTGCAGACAACTCAACTGCCTGGTTGGGAGAAGAATAGAATGGATCGGTATTTATTCTGGCACCCTGCCCGATATAGGCCCGGGTGTTTGATTTTACGGTTTTGACGGCTGCCGAGGCAGCAACTCCTGCATCGCCGCCACTGGTACCGCTTATAACGGCGGTAATATTAAAGGCGTTGGCATCGGCTTTGATGGTTATCAGTCTATCGGCATCTACAATAGCCTTTTGGTCGATATATGCCATGGTATCGTTAAGCAGTATGAGTACAGCCAGTGACCCGCCAACGCCGGCAGTACCTCCACCGCTGCCACCACCGGCTACTATATAGGTATAGGTATCATTACCGGCGTTTATGGCTATTTCTCCGCTGGACTTGACTTCTGCCCCTTCACCTATAAAGGCTTTAACCTGGTTTTGGGTGAGCAGTATGGTAAGTACGCCCACAGCCCCGGTATTACCTGCTCCGGCACCGCTAACGGCTATAATGGTAAATTCCTGATCTGCATCGGCGGTTATCTTTATGTTGCCGTCGGCGGTAACTTTCGCGTCTTTCCCGATGTATGCTAAAACCTTGTCATTATTAATTATGTTTACGGTGGTCAGCTCGGCACCTACTTTTTTTGCACCTGCTGCCGACCCGCCTATGGCTTTAGCATTGACGTCGGATTTACCGGTTATATCTATACTACCCGAAATATCTACTATGGCACCGTCGTCTATATATGCCGCTGTGGTATTGTTAAACACTACCACCACAAAGGCTCCTGATAGGGCCATGGTCCCGGCCGATGCCGCACCGGCGATGGCTTCTGCGTAGTAATTATTTGAGCTTAGGAAGTTGGCCAATTCCAGACCTTCAAATATGTCTTCCGTTAAGGTATTGTTTTCAAAATCGAACCCTATACTAAAATCAGTCAGGTCTACCCTGTGCTTGATAGCATCTATATCCAGAGCAAGACCGGTAACCTGAGCATTCTTACCAATGTAGGCGGTAATTTTATTATTAGAATAAATGATGGCAAAGGTTGCACCCACACCGGCTTTGCTCTGACCGCCTATGGTAACAGTAGCCGCCCAGGCCCGTACCGCTAACTTGCTGGTTTCTTCTGCCCTAATGGTAATCTTTCCAACGTCTAATACCCGGGCACCGGGGGCGATAAATGCATTGGTCTTTGCATGGGAGTTAATTATGCCTAAAGCACCTGCTACTCCGATCTTACCGTCCTTGCCCGAGGCAGCACCTGCAATTGCCTGGGAACCCAGTTTGGATTTGTATTCATCAGCCATGTTCTGGCTGGATATTGCAATTATTGATACATCTTTTCCGTCTCCCTTGATGGAACCAAGGGATGCTGAAGTTTCATTATATATATTACTGATGGCTACGCCAACCGAAATACCGTTTCCGTCGGTTACCGTTGCACCCGTGCCCAGGGTTTCGAAATTGGTATGACTTGTAGCTTTAACAGACACAGGTCCGCCTACCTCTAAAGAATCCCCGCCGGCGTAGGCCTTTACGTTATGGGTGGTCGCGTTAACGGCTACTGCCGCAGCCACGCACACGCTCTGCTCTGACTGGCTGCCTTCACCGCTTGTGCCTCCATTTTTATCAAGGGTTTGGGCGGTTTTGGCGCCGTTTTTATCAAGGGCCTCGGCACTCTTGGGTTTCTTTTTGTCCGAATCATCACCGAACTTGCCCTTCAATATGTCATCTACTGTGGTCTTAAACTTGTTTACATATCTTTCAATGCTCAGACCCCTTGCGGTAGCCATGGCAAAAACATCGTCCCTTGCAGCAGTCGAAGCCTCGACGATAAGAGCACCGCCCACCGTACCGTTGCTTCGGACGGCGGCTTCGGTATCTGAAGTTACGACGTTCAAACCAACGGTAGCGCCCACCGCGGCCTTGGAGCCGGAGGCATTGCCCTCCGACCTGGTGACGGTGTTACTTATACTATTTGCGGTAACTTCTACATCACCGTCGGCGCCAATGGTACTACCGGACGCTGTATAGGCCTTTACTCTATTGGTTACTATAGCAAGGGCAACGGCTGCATCCAGGGAATATTTAGCCTCCGATGAAGGCTCTTTCCCTAAAACATCGGTAAAGGGATCGGCTCCGGCGGTAGCTATGGTTTCAACATTGCTTTCAAGATCCGACGAAATGTATATATTGTCCGCGCCTACCAGCTTGGCATTTTCCCCTAAGTAGGCTAAGATATTATTTTCTATTACATTGGTGGCAAAGGATGCACCTACCCCCACCGACGCACCGTCTTCGTCTCCATCTTCTATCTTACAATCGCATCCTGCATTGGCCGTGCTGCCGGACGCGTTGCTGGCTTTTATAACTGCGTCCCCTCCGGTCAGGGTAACGTTTCCGTCAATATAGGCTAAAACATCATTGACTACTACATTTATGGCAACCGATCCTGCAACTCCTATATTTCCGGCACCGGCACCGGAAATGGACTGAGCGGTAAAGGTGTTTTCGGCGTCTTTTTCTTCCTCTCCGTCTTCCTCGCCTTCACCTTCTTCCTCGTCTTCTCCTTCCTCTTCTTCAGCATCAACTTCTGCGGTCACTGCCTCTACAGTAACGCCTTTAGCCTTAACAATCGAGCCTTTTCCAATATAAGCTTTATTTGATACATTGGCTACATTAATGGCAACTGCCACACCGACGCCTATGCCGCTGTCTGCCGTACTGGCATCTGCAATGGCACCGGCATCCACGTTATTGGCTGAGCTTAAAGTAAACTCATCCCCGGCGGTTATGTTTATGTTTTCGGGTATATAAGCACTGACGGTAGAAGTTGCAATATTTAACGCCACCGCACCGGCAACAGTGACCTTGCCTTCGCTGGTCTCGGCTGATTGGGGTGTCTTGCCGGGAACCTTCTGGTCATTTACGCCTTTGCTCTTGGAATAATTTTTGATAAAGGTCAGCAACTTGTTTAAGACCTTATCAATACCCTCTGCGTCTTCATCATCCTCGTCCTCTTCATCTCCGCCTTTAACCCCGGCTTCTGAAGAGGTGTTACTTCTGGCAACGGCCTGGCTACTAAAGGTGACCGCACCGCCGGCATTAATATTTCTGTAGGTTGTAGATTCGGTACTATCCACCGCTACTGTAATGGCAATAGCGGTTCCGACACCAACATTAACACCTGCGGATTCTCCACTGGCGCTGGTATTGTTTTTCGAACTTTGTATAGCCCGGGCGATTAGATCCCCATCCAATACCAATGTATTTCCGGTACCTATTTTAGTGGACACCTGACCTACAAAAACGGTAAGGGCCAATACCGGGGCAACAGCCACACCGCCTTCAGCGCCTGCTCCTGCCTCGGTTTCTACGCTGTTTTCGGATATTGCTTCTAAAGTTAAATCTTTCAGGCCGCTTATATTGGCATCATCATCAATATATGAATGGGTGTCGATGGCAGCTACGGTAATGGCAATACCGCTGCCTATACCGACAGCTGGTTTTTCATCATCGTCATCATCTTTATCCTTCTTTTTAATAGCATCTAAAAATTCAATAAGCTTGCTCTCATCTTCTTCATCGGGTGCACCTTCGGCGGAGGTTGTTATTTCATTATTATTGGTAGAGATAATGACTATATCCCCACCGGCCAATTGTATAATTGCATCTTTCCCAATAAAGGCCTGAGTATCGCTAACAATTACGTTTATGGCCAAGGCTCCGCCGATTCCTACATTTTCTGCCCCCTGTCCGGCATAAGCTGATACCGAGTATTTGTTTGTACTGTCCACATCCTCGGGATCCTCAGGATCAAAATCTTCAGACAGGGCGGATATGTTTATGTCCTTGGCTTCAATTCTTGTTTGATCGCCTATAAAGGCCTTGTTGGTACTGTTACCAGTTAAAATGCCTATGGCCGCTCCTATGCCCACATCACCGCCGCTGGTCATTCCGCTGGCAGCCAATTCAACGTTGTTCAATGCCTTAGCCGAGATATCCACGGTGTTATTTGTCTTTACTGATCCTGTGGTATGAATCCCGGCTTCGGTATTGTTGGACAAGTAACCATAGGCCAGGGCTCCGGCTCCTTGGATACCTGAGCCTTCTTTATCGTCTCCTCCTTTTTCGTCGTCCTTCAATCCTTCGGCTATCTTATCTATAATACCGCAGATTTCCTGCTGGATTCTTTCATCTATAATGGGATTACCCTCGTCGTCGGTTATTTTAACAATATCCTTAATACAGTCGGTGGCACCCTTTACCGCCGACTGAGCAGCAATTCTAATATCGTTTCTGCCTTCGGCTTTTATATCCAAAGAATCACTATATATAATAGAAGCGTTTTGGTAGATACCCGCCCGAGTAGTACTGTTCACTACAGAGACTGCCACCGTTGCAGCGCCGCCTGAAGATTCGGACCCTGCAAACCCGTCGGCCAGGGTGTCCACCTTGGCGGTGTTTTGAGCTATGATGGTAATGATACCGTTAGCCCTGGCGGTGGCATGGCCCTGAAGCAACGAAAGGGCAGTACTTTCAATTACTGAAACGGCAAAGGAAACCGAACCTGCCAGACCCAAAGAGTGGGCCAGGGATACAGAAGTAATGTCGGCGATGGCATTAAGGGAAATATCGTTACCGGCATCCAGCCGGGAATTGCCATCCACTATCACGTCGGCCTGGGTATGGGCAACAGCTACCGTAATCTCCAAGGGTAGGACAAAACCGTTCAGCTCGAGATCTAATATGGCCTTGGATGTAATGATAATATCCCCACCGGCTTCAAGCTGCGTATCCGTAACGGTAATTTTTGCTATGGTCTTTTTGAGTTGAAGGATTCCCGATTCGATTGCCGGTTTTTGCTGTAAACTGTTGGCCGTCAGATATAAGTTACCCGACGCCAGCAAAGCAGCGCTGTCCAAAATAATGTGTGTCTCTACGTCGGCAAAGGGATTGACGCCACCATAAGTAACTTCGGCCTTTAAGGTTATGTTTTTACCCTGCACGGTAGCATTACGGATTTTAATACTTTCGGCCTCCAGGGTAACATCAACGTCGGTAAGGTTTACATCATTTAATATTTCAATGATGTCCATACCTTTACCACCGCGGATAATGATGGAAAGGAGACCGCCGGCAGGTGCCGTTAAGCCAACGTTGAAAAGATCGTCGCCGTCTATACCGTCTATGATGACATTCTTCTTATTGGCAAATATAATGTTTTCAAAATCATCGCTTTTAATTTCGATTGTATTATATCCCTCATAAGGTTGACCGTCGACGATGGAAATAATGTCATCTGACGGGGTACCTTCAAAGGTAACATCATCGGCCGGGGTTATATCATAAATAGGTTCGATGTTTCGGTATTCCAGAAGCGAACCGTCGAATTTGATGATACCCGAATGGGAATTGTACGGTCGATATACTATTTTATTGAAGGAACCGTTTATAAAAGATATGATATCGTAGCCGGCACCACCGTCATAGATGAGGCCGTTTTTTGGTATGGGATTACCTTTGCTGAAGTCGATGGTAATGTGATCATCGCCGTTACCGCCTGCTACGATAATGCTGCCGTTGCCGGCCTGACCTGACAGTTGTAAAGCGTCGTCTCCTCCGGCACCGTCCAGCTTAATGTTTACCACCTTACCCTTGACCTTAATCTTTAATGTATCGTCCAGGTTAGTGCATTCTATGGTAACATCCTCGCAATTATGGAGGGTAATGCTTCCCTTAACATCAAAGCCCAGGAGCATAAATCCGATTATATTCCTTATAAGAATATTTCCTTCTATTGTAACAGGACCTATGGCTTTAAGTACAAGCCCTCCAATGTTGGAGATTGCAGATCCGTCTATGACTATGTCCTCTGTATAGATGCCTTCGTCTACATAAATGGTGTTATCATTTATTGGTTGCAGACCGACTGCATTTATGGCATCCTGTATACCGGAAAAATTATGTTTCTCGTCATCTACGTAGAAATGGGGGCCTGATTCCGGCCGGTGGCCGGGGTTTTCTTCCTTTGACTCTCCGGCCGGATCAAGCCGGGTATCGTCTTCTCCTTCATCCTGATCGCCATTGTCATCGGTATTTTCTTCTATATTATTATCATTATCTTTATTGTCTTCTGCATCATTTACATTGTCTTCCGGATTACCAGATTCTTCGCCATTATTGTCTTCATTATTTGCATTATCTTCCGATGCATCGCTTTCTTCATCATTACCTTCTTCGACATTATCTTGTTCGACATTTTCTTGATCTTGGTTTTCGCCGTTTTCTCCCAATGCATTTTCTTCCGAATCAATGTTCACGGGTTCCAAATATATATCAAATGTTTGGGTGTCTACAGGTACCTCAATTGTTTCATAGCCATCGGCACTTACTTTAATTGTATAGTCCTCTTCCGGGTCAATTTCGAAGTAAAAGCTGCCGTCCTCATCGGTTGTTGTAAAGGCTCTCTCGTGCTCGGGTTTGTCATCCTGCTCATTAAGAATTATTAGGGCACCGGCAATGGGCTGTTTTGTTTTTGAATCCATTACATAGCCCCAGGGTTCATGGTCCTTATTTTCTTGACCATCTTCCTGCTGGGCAACATCATTTTGGTTGGGAGTTGAAGTTTTTTCCGCTGGGGGTTCAACACCATCACCGGCACCTTGTCCTTGGTGGGCGGTTACAATCACAGCATCATCTACCTGTGCTAATACATCATCCTTAAGCCCTTCATCAGCACTGGCATGGGACGGAAAAACAAAGAACAGCAGCGCTATTATGAAAACAGCCGATATGGTAAAAATGAATTTTCCCATCTTAGATTTAACATCGCGCAACCCAAACACCCCTCATAGTCTGACTAAAAAGCAATTCTGCAATTTACATGGTTATAAATAAGTTTGCTACCCGTTGAATCGGAAATAAGGCTTTTGGCCTTATTTGGGACATTGTTTTGTGTAAATTCAAGTTCAATTGGTAAATTGTTTTGTTATTCTGTTTCAAAGTTCCATATCTTGAGCTTTATATTGGGCTGTTTTGCTGTAAATGGAATTTTCATCTTAAATAAGTACAACGCCTTTAGTTCACTTGGTTGATTAATTGGTGTTATAAAGGGAAGATTACCATTTAGACGCCAGCTTTCCCTTTGTCAATTCTGGTATGAAATCTATATTGTTGATAACCGTTCCTTAACTTCCCTTTAAATTCCACTTATATGCATACGTCACATTTTGTTTACTAATTTTAACACAAACATACAAAAAAGAGCATACTTTTTCGATGAAATGTAAAAAATTGAGGATAAGTGGTCTAATATGGTGAATAAAAAGAAAGAAAATTTTAATATGGTCCCCATTTAAAAAGCCCGGAATACGCATTCGACACGATTTTTTCCTCAGCACCGGCAGTTCCACTACCGAGTATTTTTCCTTTATACGGCTGCACAGCTCATAACCGGACATTTCCGGCATCAGGATGTCGGTTATTATAAGGTCATAATCAGAAGATCCCATGATCTTTTCCAGGGCCTCCTTACCGCTGCATGCGGTATCCACCTTATAGTTCTCGGCAGTTAGCTGGCTGACCAATACATAGCAATTGACCGGCTCATCGTCCACCACAAGAATACTGCCTTCGGGATCATGAACTTCCTGTTCAGGAATAGACTCTATCATTTCAAGATCCCTATGGTCTAAGACTAATTTTTCATCGGTTTTTAGGTCTTCATCAAAAGCTTTATCGGTATCGGCCAGGAGGGTAAAAGTAACTTTGGTACCTTTGCCCACCTCCGACTGTACCCATATTTTACCGCCATGGAGTTCTATCAGTTTTTTTGCTATTCTAAGGCCCAGGCCCACGCCCCCGTACCCTGAAGACACCGAATCAGTAACCTGCTCAAAACTGTCGAAAATATTATTTATTTTGTCGGCAGGGATACCCACCCCGGTATCGGCTACCGAAATATGCACATGCCCGTCTTTTTCTACGGCAGACACCTTTACACTGCCCGAGTGGGTATATTTAATGGCGTTGCCCACCAAATTGTACAATATCTGCTGCAAGCGGTTTTCATCGGCCACTACCGTTGGCAAATTATCGGGAAAATCAGTGTAAAGTTTCAGTGATTTGCCTGAAGCAATGGGCTTGCATAGGGCAAGTACGATTTCCACCACCTGCTTTACATCGATGCTCCTCTTCATAAGCTTAACATCGTTATATTTAAGCTTTGTAAAATCCAGTATATCCTGCACCAGCACGGCAAGGCGCCTGCCGGTGGAAATAATGAGCGAAATTTTCTTTTTGTCCCGACCGCTGAGCTGCCCCCGGGAATCACCGTCAATGGACTCGGCTATGCCTATCATGCCATTTAGGGGCGTTAAAAGCTCGTGGGTGATGCCGGCTAAAAATTCATCCTTGAGCTTATCCATGGACAAAAGGCGCTGGGACATGCGCTCCACTTCTTTGAAAGCCCTGGAAAATCGACTGGATAATACAAAGGATTGGGCAATGACAAATATAAAAAGGCCGAAAGGGGTGAGGCTGCCGGTGAAAATCTTCTCGTTGTAGTAAAAAATATCGTTAAAGACAGTGGCAATAAAAACAAGGGAGCCTATCATGACAACAAGGGCGCCTTCCCGTTTCCTGTAAATGCCCATCACCAGCGCAACAAGGAAGTAGGCACATACTGCAAAAGTAAATATCTGGTAATAAATTAGTATGGTGGAATAGAAATGTGCCTTGGTAATGATAACAATAAAGTAATACCAAAACTCACCGCCGCTATTATCCGGCTTATCTTATCAGGCAATTCTTTAGGAAAGAGCGCGTTCAGGAAAAGAGCATAAAAGGCTATTCCCAGATAAAAGGTCATATATTCCAATTTTAGAACGAGTTCTTGGCTGGCTTGGGGGAAGTAATATAAAAATATTATCTCGCCCACCAGCAAGCTGCGCAGGGATATTAGCAAGCAGAATATTCCGAAGTATAGGGGTGATTTGTCCTTTCTTCTTAGAAGGTAAAGTATAAGGTGGTACAGCCCTATTATAAACAGACTGCCAAATAAGACCATATCGATGATTACCTGGCGTTCCCTGAGCTTTAAAATATCCTGGCTGTTGCCCAGTTTAATGGACTGCCATATTCCACCCCGCCTGTGCATAAAGTTTGCCACCTGTACAACTAATTCTATGGTGCCGCTGCTTTGATCTAAGGTTATGACCTTATGGTAATGCTTAGCCTCGCTATCTTCCCTTGTGGTACCTACCTTACCGTCGGAGGATACCAACCTACCGTTTACCCACAGCTTATGGGAGGTGGATATAGACGTAAGCTTTATAGCCTTAGGGTTTCCATTTTCGGGAAGTTTCACCGTCAGGCGGAAGGTACCGTAGCCCATGCCTTCTATGGTTTTGCCGTCCACTTCAAACCCGTTCCAAGACCGGGGAATTTCCATATAGTACCCGTCCTCGGGCTTAACATGGCCGCTGTGGAAATGATGGGGCTCATAAAGCCGCTCCCAGTAAAATTCCCATTCACCGTCAAGGCCCACGGGGCCCTGCTTATCAAAATCCCAATGGGTAAGATCCAATACGCCGCCCACGGCCTTTGGGGGACTTACCTGTTCCTCGGCATGAACACAGGGAGTGAGTGAGAATATAAGTAAAAATATTATTATTGTAGAGATAAAAACCTTAAGATTGCCGGTAAAAAACTTTTTGCGCCAGTAACACCCTTTAACACAAATTGATGACAAATCTTTCCCCTCCAAAAAATATAAATTACGGCAATGCTTTAATTAATGTCCTAAAATAGCTTCCATGGGTCGGGGATTTTGTTGAAAAACCCTTGATGCATCTTTTTAGGCTATATAGGCAAAAACCGATTATTTGCTATGTTGTTCCATTGCATATCTAATTGTCCACGGACATTTGGTCTAAAACCCTCCGGGCATCGTTAGCCAGCTTTTTGTTTTCGGTAATTTCAACAACCTTTTTAAAATCCGCCCTGGCCAAAGCCGCTTCATTTAAATGGAGGTAGGCAACACCGCGGTTGTAATAGGAAACGTCCACGCCGGTCTCAAGCTCAATCGCCCGGGTAAAATCCCTAATTGCAGCCCTGTAATCCTTTAGCATAAGATTGGCATTTCCCCGCTGGAAGTAAGCCGACCCGTTGTGCATATCAAGCTTGATGGTTTTGTCGAAAAAAGCAATTGCCTGGCGGTATTTCTTTAAGTTAAAATACGCCAGCCCCACATCGTAATTGGTTTCAACATCCTCCGGATGCCGATCCAGATATATCGCCCAATCATCAATTGCCTTTTGATACTCCTTCATTTTAAAATAGGCAATGGCCCTTTGTCGATAGCTGTTTACCATATCTGGATCTCTTTTGATGATATAGGTACAATCCTTTACCACCTGTTGGTAATCGCCCTTTTCCATATTGGCCAGGCTCCTATTGAAATAGGCAGTTAAATAATCGGGGTTAATGGAAATTGCCTTTGTAAAGTCTGAAATAGCGGCGTCATAATCCTGCAACGACAGATATGCATTACCGCGGTTGTTATAGGCTTCCACAAAATCGTCGGTGATGGCTATAACCCGGTCAAAGTCAGCAATTGCATCTTTATAGCTACCGCTTTCCAAATACGCATTTCCTCGGTTAAAATAAACCGATGAATCCCTATAACCCAGATCTATGGCCTTACTAAAGTTTTGTATGGCCTGCCGGTAGTCCTTAAGGTTGTAATGGGCAAAACCTATATTATTGTAGATGGCACCCTGCTGCGGTTCGAGGGCCGACAAAGCTTTATAATCCTTTAGGGCCAGGGCCCAGTCCTGCTGGGTGGCGTGGATGTGCGCCCTCTCCTGCAGCGCTTCAACGTTTTGGGGCTGATGATCAAGAACCACGGTAAAATCAAGGAGGGCCTGGTTCAGCATACCCAGTTCCTTATACAACTTTCCACGTATCAAAGAGGCTTCTATCAACTTTGGGTTTAAATCTATGGCATGGCCCAAATCTTCCATACCCGCCGGGATATTGTTAAGGACCAGGTGGGTCTTTGCCCTGTCCAGATAGGCTTGGGCATTGGTTGAATCCAGTTGTATAGCCCTGTCCAGGTCCATAAGGGCTTTATCGTATTCACCCATGCCATACATCAGCCTTCCCCGTTGGGCATATGCTTCCGCCATGGTATCATCCATATCAATAGCCCTGGAAAAATATTTTAACGCCTGGGCATTATCGCCGATCTGCATGTAGTGGATACCCTTTTCAACCATTATCTCCGGGGTATTAGTAACGACCATCGGTCTGTTAAACAGATCTAAAAAGGTACCGCCCAGCATAACAATAGCAAAGACGATTATTACTATTACAACGGCAAATCGTTTAACACGGTTTTTAGACGATATAATTTTTTTAATACATAAAAAAAAGCTTTCCTTCATACTTAAGACCCTCCTCGGGGGTAAAACCGCAAGCGTTGACTATTGGTCTTTTATTTAACAAAAATATGGAAGGCAAGACATAAGTTTGATCATAACGGTAAACTATGTATTATGCACTATTTATATGAAAATTATGCCACTTTATACGAAAATTATACCACAAAATTCTATGTTTTTGAACAAATAACTACGATATTTTTGCCTATATAATGTCCCAACGGACTTACTGTTTCTCATCTCTTTTTTCGGAACTTTTAAGTAGAACCTTCGTCTAAATAAGTGAAAAGTTTATAAAGGGGAGATAAGAATGAAAATCAAGTTTATAATTTTGGGTCTGGCATGTATACTATGCCTGGTTTTTATCCTTTCGGGATGCTTCCCCCAAACCCATGCCAAGGACAAGCAGCCCGAAAACGTCCAACCGGCAGATAACCAGTCCCAACAAACCGGACAGGATGCATGCTTACCCGTCCAGGCTGAATTGAACATAAATAAAGAGGTTTATTCCAAAAACGAAACAATGCAGCTAACTGTAATAAACAATGCCGACTCAAATATATCCCTGGGCCGACCGTATACCATTGAAGAATATAAAGACGGTAAGTGGTCCTTATGCCCGTTGGAGTTGATGTTCACAATGGAGCTTATTACATTAAAACCCGGCGAAGTGTTTGACCAAACTGTGGAGCTTAATGATTTAAAACCGGGCAAATACCGTATTTCAAAGGAGATCAATTTTGAAGAATCGGAAACCAGCATGACTCTGTCAAGGGAATTTGAAATCAAATAAAAAGCTAAACTAAAAAAATGCCGGAGCTTGTCCGGCATTTTTAATACTTGTTAAAGTGCAATTTCTTATAGGGTAGGCTTTCCTGGTCATGGGGTGGTTTGTCCTCGTCTTTGTAGCCGAGGGCGATAATACACTCCACATTGTATTTTTCGGGTATTCCCAAACTGCGTTTTATGTAGTCCTCGGTTTTCTCGTCATTGGCGCGATATCTTTTCCTTGCCTGTATCCAACAGGAGCCCAGACCCATCCAATGGGCGGTCAACTGCATTATAATCGCCGCGATGGAGGCATCCTCCACCCACACATCACATACATCGGGATCTGCAATTACTACAATGGCCAGGGGCGCACCGGCCAGAAATTGGGAACCATGCTCCCGACAGGAGGACAATGTCTCCAGGAGCTGTTTATCGTTTACCACGATAAATTCCCAGGGGCGCCTTCCCCTGGAGGACGGGGATAAAAGTCCGGCCTTTAAGATCATGTCAACCTTCTCTTTTTCAATTTCCCTATCCTTAAACCTCCTGATACTCCTTCTGGTCTTTAATAAATCCAGCATTATTCAACCTCCTTCTTGATTACAGTCCATAGGCAAAACTTAATGGTAGCTTATACTACATACTATAATACCATATTTCAATGTTCTATCCGGAAAAGGTATAAATGCCAAACATAAGGACGGAAAATACAATAAGAAAAAACACGCCCAGCGCCTGTTTTTTCTGTCCCTTCGTCCACAGGTATTTACTGTACGTAAGGTGATAATAATTCAGTATTACGACTATTGCCAGAAAAACTATCCTCATTCGCTTATCTCCTCGGTTTGCTGGGTAGGCGCCGTTTCCAGCATCATCCCCGACCTTCTGATTGTAAAATCCACTTTGGTGTTAATTACAGCCTGGGGATACCTATCCAACCAATTATATTTTTCCCACTGCTGTACGGTAGGAAATTTCCTGGCCACATATTTCCCGAAGTTGAAGATATCCGCTTTAAAGGTTTGTTGGGTCTTTGTTATAAGACTATCCATTTGCCTTTTGGTTTGCCGTTCAAAGGCTCTTTCCAGAATGGGCTGCAAGCCATCGGATTCATAGTTTATTTTGCTTTGAGTGGACACAATATTGCCCTCCAACCTGACTTGTACCTCTATCCTCGGCTTATCCCCCGATATATCAACCCTTATGGTAGGCTTTCGCTTGTATCTTACATCCAAAACCACTATATCATCCGGCTTTTCAGGGTCGCGTATTGTGAAAAATCCCCTCCTAAATGCCCCCGTAATCATCATATAAAGACGGGTTTCATCGCCGTTTAGTTCATCCACCATCTTCCCCCCATCAAATACCGCCATGCCCAGTAGCTCGGCCTTAACCCCTCCCGTCCTGGGCACTTCCCCGGCTATATGATGCCCGCCGCTTACCTGGCCCTGGGGCTTGTGTCTTGCCTCTTTTAAAGATTTAAAGTCGTTTGTACTCACCAGTGCCGATACCGGCTGGTGGGTGGTGGATTTTAGAGCTTCATTGAACCTCCCCAAATTTACATAGGGTATTAACCCCGTTCTATAGGGTTGTTCCATGGCCAATTCAATGGATTTTATGATATCATCCCCCAGTGCGGGTTTGGTTTCCGAAATAAAATCACCGGCCTTTCCCCGAGAAACAAACATGAACATGTTTCTCCTAATTTCGCTGAACCTTATAAGGGCATTTATATACCTGTCCATCTCCCCCTGCCGGGCCATTTCCTTGGAAACTACAAAATATTTGGTATGGAGCATGCTAAACCTCCTGGAGGTAGAAGTACTGAACATATCCAGCCCGGTGTAAAGGGAAGGACAATCGATGGTTACCACCATGGTCCCGTCGCTCTCCCCTTCAATGCTTCCGCCTTCGCCACCCGATTGTTTGAAGGTGGCGTACTGTATCGTCAGCCGCAGCCTATCCACCTCTCCCTTGTCAACACCTATGGCCACTATATATGCAAGATCGTCCACCTCTTTTTTGTCAAAACATCCTGCACAGGACAATATAATTACTATGCACAAAAAAATTTTTAAAAGTTTAAGCATTTAGCCTCCCCCCTTTATCCCTCGGACCAGGGAAAATATAAACCCTATAAGGGGTATTCCGAACAAGAACAGGGAACCGTACTCCCTGGACCACTCCACCAACAGCATAAGTGAAGAAAAATCGGGAATAAACATACTTATACTGTAATACGTAATAAAAAAGGGCAGAATAAGAGGCCGGTAGTCGTCTACGTTAATTACCTTGGAAAATATCGTTATGGTAGAATACAGGTATATTGCGATGGCAACGGCCGAGCTCAACGTCCATACAAAAATATAAACGGCTTCAAATCTGGTAAAAAACCTACCGTAGACTATCTCCCTTGCAACACTTAATATGGGGATGGTATTTTCCTTTAGAACGGGATAGTTTTCAAACATTGTATAACACAACAGGGAAAAGGATATTAATGCTCCCGATATCGCAATGGAATACAGCCCTATTCTTTTGAAATGTCCATGGCCTTGAAGGCTATTGATCAAAAGGGCCAATATGACAACCTCGCCATAGGCCGAACTTCTAACAATCCCATGACCTACGCTTCTTTTTATCCCATAGCCCAAAATAGGGAAAAGGTTGGATACATCATACAACGGAATAGCCAGCAATAACAGGGACAACAGCCCGAATATGATTAAATAAAACCAGAGGCCGGCCACCCTGGATATGGATTCCAAACCCAGATATACTGGAAAAAAGGCCCCCAACCCAAGAAAAAGCAATATGAAATCCGGAGGCGTAAGGGGATACTGAAAAATTTTAAGAGCCTCAATCAGTTCCCTGGATATGAGGGCTGCGTTGAATAATAAATACCCACCAAGGGCCAAACTGAATATCCCCCCCGGCAGCCTGCCCAGGGCCAACTGCAGTATGTGCACCAGGTCTTTACCGGGAAAACGTTTTATTAAAAAATATATAAATCCAAAACCCAAGGCCGCCGTCAGGGCGGAGATTATGCTGGTATACCAACTTGCCGTGCCGACGTAATCGGCCAGGGCCCTGGGGGATGATAAAAATACTTTGGTAATTATGGTTATTATGATAAGACCGGATGCTTCATAGGGCCCTATCTTGCCTTCCTTTATCATAATATCACTCCCTGTTACCCTCGGAAGGTTTTCCCTTGACCCATCCCCTGGATATATCGGGCTGTCTTTTTTTGTCCATGGGCTGCATATATTCCGGCCTTTCTTCTTGCCTCCAGGCAGGTTTTTTTATAATATTGTCACTTTTTCTGCTGCCCGTCCGGGGCCAGTTAGGGGCCAAGTAGGGCACGCCGAAACTCTTCATGGACACCATTAACGAAGATATGATAATAATACCCATGGCTATGCCAAAAAAACCCATTATAGCGGCCAGGGCTATAAAGAAAAATCTGATAATCCGTGCCGAAAAGTTTAGTTCATAATTGCTTATAGAAAAACTGCCCAGGCCGGTAATGGCCACGACGATAATCAAAATGGGACTTACAATTTTAGCGGTCACGGCTGCTTGTCCCAGGATAAGGGCACCGATAATCCCCAAGGTCGGGCCGATAAGACCGGGGATGCGTATACCCGCTTCCTGTATCAGTTCGAAGGAAACCTCCATCAGCAGCACTTCCACTATGGTGGGAAAAGGGATACCTTCCCTGTTTCGGGCAATGGAGAAAAGCAATCCCGCCGGTATGGACTGCTGGTGATAATTCACCAGGGAAACGTATAAGCCGGGTACAAAGACGGCGGTGAAAAAACCGAAAAGCCTTATAAGTCTCATCAAAGTACTATAATACCACCTGTTGTTGCTGTCCTCGGATGTATTAAAAAGGGACAGGAAAGTTACCGGCATAGTCATAACAAAGGGTGTACCGTTAACCAAAACTACGACTTTGCCCTCCATTATGCACGGGGCCGTCCTGTCGGGCCGTTCGGTGATCATTACCTGGGGAAAAAGCATAAAGGTATTATCTTCAATCAGCTCTTCAACAACCCCGCTGCCGTATATAAAATCTACATCTATACTTTGAATCCTTCTTTTTACCTCATCCACAATGGCTGGATTTACAATACCGTCCAAATACATGATGGCCACCTGTCCTTGATTGGTCCTGCCCAGGGTAAATATTTCGATTATCAGATCCTTATTCTTAATAATTGGCCTTATAAGGGTTATGTTGGTCTCTAAATCCTCTGTAAAACCTTCCTGGGAACCCCTAATAACATTTTCGGTAACCGGTCTTTCCACCGACCGTTTTTGGTAGCCTTTGAAGTTTACGGCCAGCATGCTATTGCCCCTGTCGATATATAAAAGTGTCTCACCGTTTACTATCCGATTAACGGCATCTTTATACTTACGAACTATTTTAGTATTATCGGCCGTCAAGACGTTTTCGTTGACATAATCCATCCTATCCATATGTTCAGGACAGACCAGAGCTAGATTCAGTTGCATTAAGGGTTTTATTACCGTTTCGTCAACCAAACGTTTTTCTATCATGCCCTCCAAGAAAATGATAAAGGCACCTGTACCATCTCTCAATCTAAACCTGCGGATTACCACATTCTGATTCTTCGGAAGATTAAACAGTTTTTCGAAATAGTTTACGTTTATTGTGATATCGGGATAAATATCGCTGCTTAGGGTAAGCCTTTGGACTTTACCTACCCCTGCCTCTTCATTTCTCGCCCCATCAAGCTTAACAGGTTTTTTAACCCGTATGCCACCCTTTTTTGTTGACCGGAAACCTTCTTCCCACAAATCATCAAAAACATACTCGTTTCTCTTATTATCGAAACCAGTTTCGGACTTTGTACTGCCCTCATCACTTTTTTCAGGCAGCACAAATTTATCGGTCTTTGGTGGTTTATAGCTTATCCTGGAAAATATTTCTTTAAGTCTTTCCTGCGGTTTAGCCAAACTTCTCCCTCTATTCCAATAACTCATATAAATCATTACGATTTAGTGTAAAGATATTGTTATATATGCTTGAAAATTGTATAATTACTGTTTTTATACAGTATTTTATGATAGTCTATCCATAGGTTGGGATTGTTATTCAACTGCCAGCACCGCAGTTAGCATTGCAGTCTTGACCATTATCCTGTTACCGCCAAAGGGCAAAACAAGAACAAAAAAAGATTAGCAAGAACCTTTATATCCTTGCTAATCCCTTGTATCTAATCCCTTGGTATCTAATCCCTTGTATTTTAACTTGCGTTATTAACAGGCTACCCATAAGCCCTTATTAACTATATACCGATATATTCTTCTTATTAATCTCATAGGTGCCGGTATCATCAAAATCCGGAATGGTCTTGCCCAGCATCAGGTCATTCAACCGCCTAACCACCAGCTCGCCCCACAGATTGGGCCTTTGGGCTATAATCGATACCATCCTGTCGTTTCTTATAAGCTCCATGGTTTTTTCGTTCTTGTCAAAGCCTATATATTTAACGTTGATATCCAATTCCCTTTGCAACCTGTCAACTATAAAACCTGATTCAAAATCCATGCAAACAAGGCAATCAAAGTTCGGGTATTTTTGTATTACACCCTTTATACCGTCTATCCTGTCGTTTATGGTTTCGTAAACCTTAGCATCGACTTCCAGAATTTTTATACCGGGATACTGCCCGATAACCTCTTTAAAACCTTCCAGCCGCTGTTTTAAATTATTCTGGACCAAGTTTGCCAGGGACAGGATAATATCACCCTTCCCCGACAGGGCCTTGGCTACTACCTGGCCCACCATTTTCCCTGCCTTATGATTGTCGGTGCCCACAAATCCCTTAGCACCCACACCTTGTAAATCGGTATCAAACACCACAACATTTATTCCTTTGTCAATTGCTCGGGTAATGGCATCCCTAACCTCTTGATCATCGATAGGACCTAATCCTATCCCTACTACACCCTCCTGTACGGCTTTGTCAATCAATCTGGCCTGCTCATGGGGATTGGCATTTTTCGGTGCCATGCATAAAATATCAATGCCTAGTTTTCTACCGGCTTCCTTAGCGCCTGTAAAGGTGTCTTCAAAGAAAGAGATATCGTCACAGGCAATTATTGCAAAGGACTTTGTGGTCCTTTCCAACTTATCGAATTTAAAAGTATTCATTTTTTTGTCAACATCCTCAATCAAGTTCCTTAGGTTTTCGGCCATCTGGAGTAAAATTTCTATGGAATTGTTCTGGGTGTACATATGGGACACCACTTCCTGGGTGGAAGCAGCCGCCTCCTGGGCAACCGAGGCTATATTTTCTATGGAAGTGGACAGACCTTCCCTATAGTCGGTAAGCTTTTTAATGCCTTCCTTTACCACCATAAGCTGGTCGTACAATTCCTTGGAGGCATCGAATATATTGCTAAAGGCCTGATTTGTCTTATGGACAGCTTCTACCTGGGACAAAATAATATCCATGGTAGCACTTATAGTAGCGTTGGTATTTTGGATTTGATCCTGAATGTTGGATATTGTCTTTACTATATCCTTACTGGAAGCCACACTCCGGTCCGCTAGTTTCCTTATTTCCCTGGCCACCACCGCAAAACCCTTCCCGGATTCACCGGCCCTTGATGCTTCTATAGCGGCGTTAAGGGATAACAAGTTAGTCTGGCTGGCTATGGCGGTAATAGCCTCTGTCACCTGGGTAATAGTCCGGGTCATATTACTTAAGTCATCCACCCGTTGGGTTATTTCCTTTATATTGGCCTCGGATACTTTACTTTTATTCGTAAGCTCGTTAATGTTCTCGCTGCCAAACTTCGTCATTTGTTGAACCATATCTGCCTTGTCCAACATGACCTCCGCCGATTGGGCCACCCTTTCCATCTCCTGGATAAGCTGTGTTGTCATGGACAGGCAGGCCTCTGCATCCTCTGCCTGGGAGCTGGCACCCTTTGCCAGCGTTTCGGACAAAGCGATGATATCACCGGCAGTCCGGGAGGATTGGGTAGCGGTATCGGTCACTGTTTCGGTAAGGTGCTTAACCTCTCCGGTGGATATAAAGACGTCCCTTAATACATCATGAAACTGCTTTAAGGCAAAACCTATCTCCTCGGTCAGGCGATTCAGCTCACCCAGGGCTGAATCATCTATATTGACGGTTAGGTCGCCGTTCTTTATCCTTTCCATGATATCAACTATCCCTCTCATACCCTTTAAAAACCTGCCGGATATGATCATCTGAATAATAAATCCAACCAGTGTTATGCCCCCAAGCAGGAGTAGAATTATGGTTATTTGGTTTTTCATAGACCTCGAAAGGTCGGGCAACAGTAAAAACAGTATAATACCTACGGCCGCCGCCATGGGCAAAATAGCAAACAGTAAATAAATCAAAGCCATTAAGGTTCTAACGGACATTCTTTTTTTCATCTTAATCCTCCTATGAGTTCCTATTCAAGGATACCTACCTTTAAGGAGTTCCAAGCTACCTACCTATAAGGAGTTCCTTTATCAACATCTACTTTATTCTACAGAGTTTCCCAAAGTCCTGCCTGAATTTGTCCCAAAGCGTTTTTTAGGAATATAGTACCAGTTATTCAACCAATCCGGGACGATCCTGCTTTGCCTCAGGCTTTTTTACCATATGAAAATACCCATGACCTGCTATGGTTATTTTCTTTTCAATTTTATAACCAATAAATCTATACAAATTTAAAGCCTTTAAGTTACCGCACTCAACATTGAGGGAGATTTTTGTGAAACCCTTGTTAAAAGCCATACCCTCCAGCCACTTGAGCAATTGGGTACCCACACCCCTTCCCCTGTAATCGGGAAATACGCACAGGGAATCAACATAAAACTCATCTTCCCCTGCCTCTTTATCTATGACAATGAATTGGTTCGGGAAGAATTTCTTTAAGATCATGCATAGATTACGGTCTAAGGCTGGGGCGTCCTTACCCGAGTATGCCACAGCCATCCCTGCAATACGGTTGTCTATTTCCTTCACTATTATATTATTCCTACTGAATCTATTACCCTTTTCATGAAAGCAATATAAAATAAAATCAATAACCTGTTCCTTTGAACAATTGCGGAACAGTGGTATATCCATTGACTCAATAATTATATAAATTAGCTCCGCCACTTGCCGGCCGTCTTCTACCAGTGCAAAACGAATCATACAACATCACTCCCATAACTTTTATTACGTAGCATATCACGGTCTTTAATAAAAACAGTTCTAAGATAAAAAGAATGGAAACATATAAAAAGTGTGGTTACCATTGCGGCAACCACCTGCCTTCAGGCATAGTTGAACCCAGGATAAAACATATTTTTCTTTAAAAAACCTGCTTGAACCTAAACATAATATTACTATTCCCCAGTCAACATTTCTGCTTTTTTCTCTTATCAATATTTCTGCCTTTTCTTCTAATTAACATTTTTAATTTATCTACTGATCAATATTTCCTAATCAATATTGATACTTAATTCTCTAATATTCTCTAATTAATTTTTTCTACTTTATCCTCTGGTCAATATCTTTACTCAATCTTCTAATCATTATCTCCACTTATCCTCTGGTCAATATCTTCACTATTTCCCCATGATCCATAATTTCTTCCACTGAATCAATATTAAATTGCTTTAAAATCTTCATAACATTAAGGTTGTCAAAGGGCGTCATGATAAGGGAATCCTCCCCGAACTTGTTAACGTGCTTGGTAGCCCTGTCCACATCTATATTGGTTCTAGGCCCCCCTACACACCCGCCTTTGCAGCCCATGCCTTCTATGAAGTTTGCGCCTATCTTCTTACCGGATGACAGTTCGTCTAAAATTTCCTTGCATTTATCGATACCATCCACCTTTTT
>DUOD01000037.1 GCA_012838995.1 Clostridiales bacterium | reverse complement strand
CGGTTATTGTAATATTAAACTGAGCCATGGTTCATCCTCCTCGGTTTGGTATTTGTTAGCACTTATATTCTAACCGAGGTATGAGCTTTGGCTCAACTTCTTTTTACACCATTATATAGACTTAATCCCGGTAATATGGTATGCAAACAAATATAGAAGTAGATAATGTTATTATTCACAGAACAAGAGGGTAAGCTTATAACAATAGCCTACCCTCTTGTTTATTTCATCTACTCCCCATATATAAACTCGTGGAGCAATCTTTTATTCTCTTCCATATCCGGCACTAGAACCGCCATGCCGTTTATGCTTTGGTTTTGGTAGGTGCCGTCCACAGGCAGTCTGAATTGTTCTATTTCATTCCCACCGTTCTGTACAGCTGTAACTGCTAGGCTGAGCATCTCGGATTTTGTAATGTTGGTTTCAACGTTGGGCAGAATAGCCTCCGCCAAAGCGGGGAGCTTAAACACGCCCACGGATTTGGCCTTCTTAAACATTTCATTCATCACAGTGCGTTGGCGCTCCGTTCTTTGAAAATCATCCCTGCCTACCTTACGGATTCTGCTGTAGGCCACCGCCTGCCTGCCGTTGAGGGTCTGCGGTCCCGCACTGGTTACATGAGCAACCTTTCCGGAGGGATCTAATCTGTTAAGTTCATTTATACAGCTGTTCAAAGGTCCGATTTCATTTTGCTTCACATCAATTGTTATGCCGCCCAGCTGATCGATAATCTTCTCCAATGAATAAAAGTTAACCGTTGCATATCGTGTAATATCCATATCAAAATTGGTGTTAACCGTCTTTATGGCAAGGGCCGGGCCGCCCAGCGCATAAGCCGCGTTAATCCTGTTTTTACCCTTTCCTGGAATTTCTACGTACATATCCCTCATCAAAGAAGTCAGCTTCACGGCGTTGTTCTTTGTGTCTATCGAGGCAATCATTATGGTGTCCGATCTCGAGCTTTCATTCAATGAGCGGGCATCCACACCGAACAACAAGATATTGATTACCCCGGTATCACTCTCCAGTGGCGCTAATTCGGATATCCCCAGATCCTCAGGTGTCAGGTCTAAAGGATTTTCCTGAACCTTGTCCAGTAAAGAATATACGTACAAGCCCCCTGCTATAAGAAGACCTATAATTGCCAATACGATTATCAAAACTACCCTTCTAAACACGCTCTTTTTCCTGCGGCGTTTAAACTCTCTGTAATTCATTTTATCATCGCCCCTGATTCCTCTTTTTTTCGATAATTACTACATATTTTTGTTTACATATAATGTATTATCTCATAAACCAACGGCTACTACAAGATATATTTTAAGTTTTTTGTTGTTTAAAGTTTATAGGGCTGTAAGCTCATATAGAAAAATTTTTCGACTAAATTTTTCAAAAAGTATGGTAAAATTTCATAGAATTGTGTATAATAAAACTGAAAGTTGTGGTAATCAACTTTAAAACCCCCATCTTTATATAAAATTTACCAGCCTTCGGTTATCCTTGACCGAAGGTCTTTTATTTTCCTAAAAAAAGTATTGTTTAAACACAGTTGCATAGGGTATGTATAAATACTAAGATTGACCGTGAAGGGTGACAAGACATGATAAAGGAAGTTCCGGCACTGTTGGTGTTTTTGGAGGGGCTGGCATCCTTCCTCTCCCCCTGTGTCCTGCCCCTGGTGCCCGTATATATAGCCTACCTGGCCGGCAGTTCCGTCGAGGACCTCAGGGATGGCGGGGGCCCTAAAAATAGGCTACTCATAAACTCATTGGGGTTTATAGTGGGTTTTTCGGTGGTTTTTATACTGCTTGGAGCCGCAGCCGGCGGCCTGGGCAAATTTTTGCTCGTCCATGGCGATATAATCAGAAAGGTCAGCGGTGTTGTGGTAATAGCTTTCGGTATATTTTATACGGGGATTATTAATATTCCCTTTCTTAATTACGAAAGGCGGTTAAGTTTGGATGTAAAGGGCTATGGTTTTTTACCCTCCCTGGCCATGGGGGTAGGCTTTAGCCTTGGATGGACCCCCTGTATAGGGCCCATGCTGTCCTCCGTTTTGATAATGGCCGGCAGGATGGGCACCATGCATAAGGGCGTGGCACTGCTGGCGGTGTACTCGGCCGGGCTGGCCCTGCCCTTTCTGGTGCTGGCGTTGGGCATCAGGTACTTGTACAAATACCTGGAAGTACTAAACAAGCATATGGGAAAAATAAAGATAATAGGCGGCGCACTGTTGATTGTTATCGGCATAATGATTTATATCGATTATTTTTCCGGCCTGGGGGTTTTTTACTAAACCTTCCTTAGGGACACCCCGCCCTTAAAGGGTTTTAGCTGTACCGTGTATTCCTTGGTTTCGTTGGCCGTAATGGTAGAGGTCAGGCACTGGAGTTTGTCAAAGGTGAGGTAATTACTGTCGGCCGCCAGGGAAAACTCGCCGCTGCCCGTGCCCGTTACCTGAAGGGTATATTTCGTGCTACCCGGGTCCTGGATGATTATCCATTTATCCATGTAATAATACCTGGCCGGGGGGTTTAACAAATTTAAGCTGACCGGCCCTTTGGCCAGCAGGCTGATATATCTTTCCGGTATGGGCTCGGGCATTTCCATGGCCACATACCGGGCACCCAGTGCATCGGCTATGAGGTACACGCCGTCGTTTAACAGGCTGGTATGGTTGGATTTTATGGCAATGGATTGACCTCCAATGCCCCGGGCGGAAGGTACGGTGACGGTGCCGTCGCCGTTATTGGTCTTTATAACGCCGGTGGGCCGGCCGTCTACCCATAAATCGTCGCCGGGTGCCTTGGTTACCTTTATATAGGTGATGGTGGATTTTCCTTCGCCGATGATGTTTACGATGTTTATGCCTTTGTTAAGTAATTGGGGAAACCCTCGGTTAAGCTTTTCCAACATGATGTTCCGGTGTTTCATCCATGATACGGGTATAAATTGGCGGGCAGTTTTAACTTTTCTCACCAGGTAGGGCTGGTGCTCTGTGGTTGGCAAGAAGTTGGAGATGGAGGGTATATGCTGCCTGACCACCTGGGCGGCGTTGGGATAGTCGTAGAGCTGGGTGATGATCCATAAAAAGCCCTTGACGAACAGGGAAGCAAAGGATCCGGCCAGCGAATCGTCGGGCGGTGTGGTGCCGCCCGCCCAGGGATAGTACGACTTGGGCG
>DUOD01000036.1 GCA_012838995.1 Clostridiales bacterium | reverse complement strand
TGCCGAACTTGTGCCGAAGCTTTGGCGGTACACCGTCTTTGGCCTGGGTTAAATAGGCCAGGCACTTGCTGCAGTCCACCGTATGGGGCGATACGATGGCGCCGGTGGGACAGGCCTTTATGCACCTGTCGCAATTGCCGCAGCGGTTGACGGCCGCCTTATCGGCCTCTAAGGGCAGGTCGGTCAGGATATGTCCCAGCACCATGAAACTGCCCAGTTTTTCGTTTATGATCAGGCTGTTTTTGCCAAACCAGCCTATACCCGCTCTACAGGCCAATTCCTTTTCGGGCAGCGGGCCGGTATCCACATAATATTTATAGTTAAAGGTAATATGTTCCGAAAGTTTTTTCAACATAAACTCTATTTTTTCCTTCATTACCCGGTGATAGTCCCTGCCCCAGGTTATTCTGGAAAACCTTCCGGTGGGGTGGTCGGGGTAAGTTGGCGGTTTTTGGGCCAAAGCCACGTTATAGCTTTTGGCCACGACTATTATGGACTTAACATTTGCCATAAGTTTCTCGGGATTGTATCTTGATGTGATGTCGTCGTGTTCAAAGGGGGTGGTGTAGCCCCTCTTTCGTTTTTGGATGAGTATGTCCCTAAAATCGGTCAAGGTATGGGCGGGCGCTATGCCCCATGCATAAAAACCCGCTTGGCGGGCACAACTGTCTATTAATTCTCGTATGGATAAACGGTTTTTCAATTTCAATACCTCTCTTAAAGTCAATTTCCCTTTATAACTTTGGTTATTGTTCTTCGGTGGCGCTTCATATCGTTAGACGATATACCATTCATTAAACAATACACCGGCCGGCTCTTTGTTTCCATTATAACTTCATTATATCCTATGGTGGCATTCCGTATGTTAAACAGTGCTACGGTAGTATTCCATATCGTTTACCAGCCCTACAACGATGTTTCGCAACGTTAAACGGCCCAACGCCAGTATTATATGGCGCAAAACGCTACACCGGACGCCTCTTATACCCATTATTCGGATCTACGACGGACGCAACTTGCTAAATATTCCTATTAAAAATTACTTCCTGTATCCTATGTTGTCAGCGATGCACAAAAGGTGTCAAAAGCCAATGCATCTAAATTTTCCATATTAATAGGCATTCATAACATTGGCAGGCTTTTATGCCTGGCAGCTTTCCAATTCAATTACCTAAATTTTATTACTTAAAATTTTTAAAGTCAAATGGGCCGCCCCGTGCTAAGGCAACCCTTTCATGGGGTTAAAGGTGAAAAGTGTGTTACTTAATTCTTTTGTGTTTTTTTCCCAGCCGGGTTTATAATATTAGATACAGGTACAAATATAATAAAAGGGGGATAAGTATGTTTGAGGCGATAATGGTCAGCTTGATAGCCGGCCTGGCCACCGGCCTGGGTGCCATTCCTGTGATTATTTTTAAGGATATTCCCCACAGGATATATGATGCATTGCTGGGTTTTGCTGCCGGAATAATGCTGTCTGCCGCTGCCTTCAGTCTAATAGTTCCTGCCCTAAGGGAAGGGGGGCTAGGGCCTACGGTATTAGGAATAATCCTGTCAGCCTTATTCATTTTTTTCATAGAAAAGGCCATACCCCATCTTCATCCCCATTTTTCCCAGCAAAGCGGCCAAAAAGGCCTGAGTTTGAAACGGGGAATTTTGATGGCGGCAGCCATAGCAATTCATAACTTCCCCGAAGGTCTGTCGGTGGGTGTGGGATACGCATCGGGAAGGGAAAATTTAGGCTTGGTGCTGGCTATTGCCATAGCCATACATAATATACCCGAGGGACTGGCGGTGGCGGCGCCTCTGAGAAAGGCCGGTTTGTCCAGGGTAAAAAGCTTGGTAATTACCACCCTGTCGGGGCTTGTGGAGCCGGTGGCGGCATTGATAGGTATCAGCCTAATGTCCGTATCCCAGGCAATTTTGCCCTTTGGCCTGGCCTTTGCAGGAGGGGCCATGATATACGTGGTTTCCGATGAACTAATTCCCGAGTGTCACAGTCACGGTAATGAGACCGAGGCTACCTTTGGCGTAATTGCCGGATTTATAACCATGATACTAATAGAAAACCTGTTATAAACATTAAACAGCAGCTATAAATTTTCGGCCGACCGAAAGGAATTGTATGTTGAACAAAAAACAAAGGAAACTAGTAAAATAATCCATAATAAAGACCGAGGGACTATTTTTTGAGGAAAATAGTCCCTCGGTCTTTTTGACAAAAAATCACGGAGAAGTACAATATATAGTATAGTTAGTGTGAATATAACACAAAATATTGATGGAGGTGCGGCAATGAACTTTAGTGAAAATGCTGTCAAGGTGTTGGAAAGAAGGTACCTGGCTAAGGATGAAGAAGGAAATATAATTGAAACCATAGAGGATATGTTTACCAGAGTAGCCCGGCACGTGGCACAGGCCGATAAGATATATAATAAAAATGCCGACGTGGACAAGACGGCCGCTTTATTTTACGATTTAATGGTCAATAGGGAGTTTATGCCCAATTCACCTACTTTAATGAATGCAGGCAGGGCCCTTGGCCAGCTGTCGGCATGCTTTGTACTGCCCATCGGGGATTCCATGGAAGAAATATTCGACGCCGTTAAAAACGCTGCTTTAATACATAAGAGCGGCGGCGGCACAGGGTTTAGTTTTTCCCGGCTAAGGCCCAAGGGATCCTCCGTCAGATCCACCGGCGGAGTGGCCAGCGGACCGGTGAGCTTCATGAAGGTATTCAATGCGGCTACCGAAGCGGTCAAACAGGGCGGCACCAGGCGGGGGGCCAATATGGGTATCCTTAGGGTGGACCATCCCGATATCCTGGAATTCATACAATGCAAAAAGAACAATAACGATATAACAAATTTTAATATCAGCGTAGGTATAACCGAAAAGTTTATGAAGGCCGTTGAAGAGAACGGAACTTATGATCTTATAAATCCCCACGACCAAAAGGTGGTGGACACCCTAAGGGCCAGGGAGGTCTTTGATATGATAGTGGACATGGCGTGGAACAACGGCGAACCGGGTATAATTTTTTTGGACAGGCTGAACAAAGACAATGTGGTACCGTCCGTCGGCGAGATAGAAAGCACCAACCCTTGCGGTGAACAGCCGCTGCTGCCCTATGAAAGCTGTAACTTAGGTTCCATAAACCTGGATATGATGATGAAAAAGACGGAAGACGGTTATGAAGTGGATTTCGATAAACTTGGGCGGACGGTGGATGCGGCAGTACATTTTCTGGATAATGTCATAGACGTTAACAAGTACCCCTTGGAGGAAATTGAAAGGATGACCAAGAACACCCGTAAGATAGGCCTTGGGGTCATGGGTTTTGCCGATTTACTGTTCAAGCTGGGCATACCCTATAACTCGGACAAGGCCGTTTCAACCGCCGAGAAGTTGATGAAATTCATTCAGGACAGGTCCAAGGAAGCTTCCGCCCGCTTGGCGGAGGAGAGGGGTACCTTTCCTTTGTACGACCAGAGCGTATACCCCAAGAAAGGGCTAAGGCTTAGGAATGCAACTACCACTACTATAGCCCCCACCGGGACCATAAGCATAATCTGCAATGCCACCAGCGGTGTGGAGCCACTTTTTGCCATTTCTTTTTTCAGGAATGTGATGGATGATGACAAGCTGATGGAAGTCCACCCCTATTTCAAGGAACTGGCCGAGAAGGAGGGCTTTTATTCCGAGGAGCTGATGGTGGAGATAGCCAATAAGGGTTCCCTCAAGCATGTTGAGGGCATACCCCCCCACATCAAAGAGGTGTTTGTGGTTGCCCATGATGTCAGCCCCAAATACCACGTGAAGATACAGGCCGCCTTCCAGAAATATACCGACAATGCCGTGTCCAAGACCGTTAATTTCCCAAAAGAGGCTACAAGGGAGGATGTTCGGGAGGTTTATATGCTGGCCTACAAGACCGGTTGTAAAGGTGTTACCATTTACAGAGACGGCAGCCGGGAATCCCAGGTCTTAAACGTAGGACGGGCGGAGAAGGACAAAAAGCCCACACAGGATACCGGCGCAAAACCTTATGCCGATACCCAGGCAAAGTTAAAGCCCAGACCTAGGCCCAATGTGACATCGGGAATCACCGAAAAGGTGAAGATAGGCTGTGGAAACCTGTATATAACGGTAAACAGCGACCATCACGGCATATGCGAGGTATTTACCAATCTGGGCAGGGCAGGGGGATGTCCCTCTCAATCGGAGGCCACCAGCAGGTTAGTATCCATGGCCTTAAGGTCGGGTATGGATGTCAATACCATAATCGAGCAGTTAAAGGGTATAAGGTGCCACTCCACTCTACGCCAGAACGGGCTAAAAGTGCTGTCCTGTCCCGATGCCATTGGCAGGGTAATAGAAAAGGTGGTAAATTCCAGGCTATATGAAGACACCCAGGCGGCGACCGTAAGCACGGGAAATCCGTCGCCCGCCGTACAAAATCATAGATGCCTGGGCAACTGTTCCCTTTGTTCCTTGAAGGATACCTGCACCCATCCCCAACGGGCCAACGGCGGTATATACCTGCCGGTGAATTCCTACAGCGACAAGACCTTAAAATACTGCCCCGATTGTTCCTGCGAGCTGGAACATGAAGGCGGATGCGTGGTATGCAGAAGCTGCGGTTTTTCTAAATGCGGATGATTTCCGACGGTTTGATGGTGCCCCTATAATCCGTTCCCGGGCTATAGGGGCATTTTCAATGAACATGAATTTTTTATTATTAGTTTGAATAACGCTAAAGCCATATGGTAAAATATGAAAGAGAAAAAACTTTAGCTGCCGAAAAAGGTGGCAGGAAGGACTATGAAATGATACCCGGCTTAACCATTGCGTTTTCCATAATAACGTTAATTCTCGCCCTGATTTTTCCCATAATTCTGGCCGTATGGTTTTGCAGAAGATACCAAGTCAAGGCTTTGGCGGTAGTCTTGGGTGGTCTGACCTTTATAGTGTTTCAAATGATCATCAGGATGCCGCTGCTGCAGGCCATAAACAACGCCTTCCCCTCCCTGGTACCCACTACCAATGCTTTAGGGCCATTGCTTTTATATTCCGCCTATATGGCCATAACGGCTGCCTTGTTCGAGGAAGGGGGACGGTTTATATTCTTCAAGCTTTTTATGAAGGACAGGGGCGACTGGCAAAATGCCGCTGCTTTCGGCATAGGCCACGGCTGCGCCGAAGCCGTTCTTTTGGTGGGGGTGACCTATGTTTTTAATATAGCCCTGATGTTTATGATAAACTCCGGCCGGTTAAACGCCCTGCCCCAACAACTTCAACAGCCAATAGATGCTGTAAGGATGCAGTTTGTACAGTTGCCTTCTTACATGTTCTTGATTACGGGTATCGAAAGGCTGATGACCATACCAATCCATATAGCCCTTTCCATTCTGGTGGTATTGGGGATAGTAAGGAAAAGGCAAAGGTATATTTGGCTGGCGATTTTGATTCATTTTCTCCTTAACTTCCCCTTGGGATACTTTAGCACCCTAAAATACGGCCTGTTGGTGACCTATGTTTTCATCGGTGTATTTACTGCGGTGTCCTTGGTATGGATAATAAAATCCCGGGGGTTGTTTAACAAAAAAATTTTTTAACAGAAAAAATATTACATAAAATCAATTGTTTGTAAGGAGAAGGGAATATGATTGAAATAATAAATGTAAGCAAAAGCTACACCGGCGACATAAAGGCGGTGGATAACTTAAACCTGACGGTTAACGACGGGGAGATATTCGGCTTTTTAGGGCCCAACGGCGCCGGTAAAACCACCACCATAAAAATGATTACCGGTATATTAAATCCGGATGAAGGCAGCATAAAGGTCAACGGTTTTGATATTACCAAAAGGCCCCTGGAGGCAAAAAGGCAGTTCGGTTTTGTGCCCGATAATCCCAATATGTTCCTTAGGCTTAAGGGTATAGAATACTTAAATTTTATGGGTGACATATATAATGTACCCTCGGATATAAGGAAGGAAAGAATACAATCCTTGAGCAAGAAATTTGGTATGTTCAAGGCCCTTAATAATAAAATCCAGAGCTATTCCCACGGCATGAGACAGAAAATAGTATTGATTGGCGTATTGCTTCACGACCCTTACGTCTGGATTATGGATGAACCCATGACCGGCCTTGATCCTAAATCCTCCTTTATCCTCAAGGAAATGATGAGACGGCATGCGGATGATAACAAAACGGTGTTTTTCTCAACCCACGTGCTGGAAGTGGCCGAAAGGCTGTGCGACAGGGTGGGTATAATCAATAAGGGTAGGCTGCTTTTCTGCGGCAGCCTGGACGAAATGAGGGCCCGTATGGACAAAGATCAGTCTCTGGAGAAAATGTTCCTGGAGTTGACGGAAGATGAAGAGTAACCTTTTAACCCTAACACGGGTGCTGCTGAAGAACGGTATCAACCTGGGCGCCGGTTCCAAAAAACGGTCTTCCCGACTGGGTTTTACGGCGGTGCTGGTTATATGCTTCATACCGCTAATATCTATGCTGGCCGGGTTTGTATCGAGTATATACGATGTGTTGGCCGATTTAGGCCAGGACGGGCTGATATTAACGTCTGGCATCGGCATGTCCGCCCTGGTAATTTTTGTGTTCGGTATATTTTATGTTATAAATATTTTCTATTTCTCCGAAGATGTGGAAAACCTGCTGTACCTCCCCTTAAAACCCTCCCAAATACTGGGGGCAAAGTTTACGGTGGTTACCCTTTACGAATATATTACCTCGGGCATGATACTTTGGCCCATCTTCATTGTTTTCGGCATGAAAAGCGGTGCGGGGCCTCTCTACTATATTTACGCGGCCCTCATCTTTCTGTTGGTGCCGGTGATACCCCTTACCGCGGCTTCTATCATAATCATGGTTATAATGAGGTTTACCAACCTGTTCCGAAACAAGGACATGTTCAAAATGATGGGCGGCATACTGGCCCTGGCCTTTGGCTTGGGATTGAATGCAGCCATACAATGGGTAGTGGCCCGGCAGACCGACTTGAACCAGTTACAGCGTTTGCTGGCCGGCGGAGAAAACTCCCTCATGACTATAACTTCAAGGATGTCCCCGGTTTCTACCTGGGCGGCCAAGAGCCTGGTGGACAGCCATACCTTGGCCGGTGTTTTGAATCTGTTGCTGTTTATCGGTGTTTCCGTGCTGGCCTTTTTTATATTCCTATACCTGGCAGAAAAGCTGTATTTCAAGGGCGTTATCGGCCTGTCCCAGACGTCCGCCAAGGGGGCGGTACTGACCGGCCGCCAACTGGAAAGGGTAAGCGCGGAAAAGTCCCCTGTCCGGTCCTATGCCCTTAAGGAACTGCGGATACTGCTTAGGACCCCTGTTTATTTCCTAAACTGTATTCTGGTAAACTTTATACTGCCGGTGCTGTTATTAATACCTATGCTTTCCCGGCAGCAGGGCATTGAAGGTCTACAGGGTGCCCTGGACGGCTATTTAAGGGGCGGCCGGGTGCCCGGAATGGTGCTGGGCATTATCTTTGGAGCGCTGATGTTTTTCGGGTCGTTAAACGGTATAACGTCCACCGCCATATCCAGGGAAGGCCACGGTATGTTTGTCAATAAGTACATACCTCTAAGCTATAGGCGGCAGATACTGGGCAAGCTAATACCCGGGGTGGTAATGGGCGGAGCCGGCATGATAGTATTGGTGAGCATAGCAACGGCGGTTTTTAAACCGCCGGCGCACCTGGTTGCCATGGCAATAATCCTCGGCATACTGGCGGTACTTTTTTCCTCCCTTGTGGGTTTATTATTGGATATAAAAAATCCAAAGCTCAATTGGGACAGCGAACAACAGGCCGTTAAGCAAAACTTAAATGTACTGTTAAACATGGTCATATGCATACTTGCTGCGGGAGCCGCCATATTTGTAACGTATATATCAAACATGGGTCTATGGACTGCCTTTGCGGCCCTGTTGATAGGTTTTATAATAATCGACGTGCTTTTGTACAGACTGCTTATGACCAGGGGAGTAAAACTTATTATACAGTTGGAGGATTAGTTCTTTAAAATCGAATAACTGTTTCATATTTGTCCTAAGCAAACCCTATCCCATCCCTGCCGGGAATAAACCACTGTCGCCGGGGGATAATATAATCGATTGGATTATATTATTAAGGAGGTTGTGCACATGAGCTTGGTGGAGTGGAATCCCTTAAGGGAAATGGAAAGGGAAATGACCAATTTCTTTGATCGTTCGCCCTTTAGTTTTTTTGGTATGGGTACATATCCCAGGGTGGATGTTTACCAGACCGAAAATGATATAATAGTCAAGGCCGAGATGCCGGGGGTGTCCAAAGAAGACCTTAATGTCTACGTGGAGGACAACCTGCTGCGTCTTTCCGGCCGTACCAGGAGGCATGAGGAGTTTAAGGACGAGAACGTATACAGGACCGAAAGGCGGTACGGCAGCTTTTCCCGGACAATTTCGCTGCCGGCCGAGGTGAAATCCGAACAGGTCAAGGCCAGTTACAACGACGGTATTTTGTCCATTACCCTCCCCAAGGCCGAGCCTTCAAAGATCAGGGGAAGAAAAATCGATATACAATAAACGACAGAGCGGATAAAAAAGGGAGCAGCAAAAAATGCTTCCTTTTTTTGTATATGATAACAAAGCTTAAATTTTTCTCAATAAACAATGGCACAGCATATGTCAACATGATAGAATATTAGAAGTGAAAAATTAATTATTAATATTTTGTGAGGTTAGGAGAGTGTTGAATTGAAATACATAGTGGTGCTGGGGGATGGAATGTCCGATTATCCTATAGAGGAGCTTGACAACAAAACGCCTCTCCAATACGCCCATACCCCTGCCATGGATTATTTGGCACAGCGCGGCAGTATAGGTATGGTGAAGACCATCCCCGATGATATGCCCCCGGGCAGCGATACTGCCAATCTGTCGGTACTGGGCTATGACCCGAAGAAATACTACAGCGGTCGCTCGCCCTTTGAGGCGGCCAGTATGGGCATTGAAATGGGGGACGATGACATCAGTTTCAGGTGCAACCTTGTAACCCTGTCGGATGATCCTAACTATGAGGATAAAACCATGATAGACCACAGTTCCGATGAAATATCTTCCCAGGAGGCTGTGGAACTCATAAAGGATGTTAACAGACTGTTGGGTAACGATGTTATAAAATTTTATCCCGGGGTCAGCTATCGTCATGTGATGATATGGAATGACGGTCCCTATAAATGGCAGTTAACCCCGCCCCATGATATTTTAGGCCAAAGAATAGGTGGATATATGCCAAGGGGCGAGGGCAGCCAAACCATCAGCAGCATGATGAAAAAAAGCGTTGAGTTCCTTGACAACCACCCCATCAACCGGCAAAGGCGGGCCAGGGGATTAAAACCCGCCAATTCCATTTGGGTTTGGGGCGAAGGTAAACGGCCCCGGCTGCCCAGCTTTTTTGACAAATACGGTGTCAAGGGTTCGGTTATATCCGCGGTGGATCTCATAAAGGGCATAGGCCTGTGCGCCGGCCTTAAGCCCCTGGACGTGGAAGGCGCCACCGGTAATATCCATACCAATTACTCGGGAAAGGCCCAGGCCGCCCTGGACGCGTTATTAAAGGACGGCCAGGATTTTGTGTATATACACGTCGAGGCGCCGGACGAATGCGGCCACAGACACGAGATACAAAACAAGGTGAAGTCCATAGAACTGATAGATAAAGAGATAATAGGCAGGATAATAGCGGAAATGGATAAGGCAGGCGTGCAATACAAAATAATGGTGCTGCCCGATCATCCCACCCCGCTGTCCATTAGGACCCATACCCGGGAAGCCGTACCCTTCCTGATATACCGAAGCGGCCATGAAAAGATCAAGCCGGGCCAAGTCTATGACGAAGCTGCGGCCCAAAGATCCGGTTTGGTCATTGAAGAGGGCTACAGGCTGATGGACTGTTTTCTGAAGGACAAAAACTACGAGGAGGTATAGACGTGGAGCAGATTTATTATAAAAGTACCAGAGGGGAGGACAGGCTGGTATCGCCGGCCCAGGCAATTATAACGGGTATAGCCCCCGACGGGGGTTTGTATGTACCCCATATGATACCCAGCCTTGATATAGAACTAAACGATTTGATGGATGCCGATTATAAAGAAGTGGCATACCAGGTGATGAAGGTATATTTAACGGATTTCAGCGAAGGGGAACTGAGGGGTTGTATCGACAGGGCCTATGACAAGAAGTTTGACACCCCGGAAATAGCACCCCTTAGGAAATACGGGGATACATACTTTCTTGAGTTGTTCCATGGTCCCACCCTGGCCTTTAAGGACATGGCCCTATCCATTCTGCCCCATCTGTTAAAGACCGCCATGGCCAAGCTTAAGGTGAATAAGGAGATAGTCATCCTAACGGCCACATCCGGCGATACCGGCAAGGCGGCGCTGGAAGGTTTCGCTGATGTGGAGGGCACAAAGATAATAGTATACTTCCCCGAGCACGGGGTTAGCAAGATACAAAAACGGCAGATGGTTACCCAAACGGGAAACAATACCTATGTAATAGGTATAGAAGGCAACTTTGACGATGCCCAAAACGGCGTTAAGGAGATATTCGCCGATGAAGGGCTCATCCAAAGGATGGACCGGGCCAATTATACGTTTTCATCGGCAAATTCCATTAATATCGGAAGGCTGGTACCCCAGATAGCCTATTATTTTTATGCATACCTGAAGATGTGTGCAGCCGGTGATATACGCCCGGGGCATCAGATAAACTTTGCGGTGCCCACCGGTAACTTCGGTAATATCCTTGCGGCATACTATGCTAAGAAAATGGGCCTGCCGGTAAACACCTTAATATGCGCCTCCAACGAAAACAAGGTATTGTACGACTTTTTTAATACGGGGGTATACGACAGCGTAAGGGATTTTATCGTTACCATGTCACCCTCAATGGACATCCTCATATCCAGCAACCTGGAAAGGCTGCTGTATTATGCAAGCGGCGAGGATGCCGGCAGCGTAAGGGCCATGATGGACAGCCTTAAAGAAAAGGGAAGGTATAGCATAAAGGACGAAATGCGTAAGGAGCTTAAGGACTTTTACGGCGGTTTTGCCACCGAGGATGAAACGGCGGCGGCCATAAGGAAGGTATACAAAACCTGGGACTATATTATAGATACCCATACTGCGGTATCCTATGCCGTTTATGAAGAATACAGGCAAAAGACCGGTGATACTACAAAAACCGTTATAATTTCAACGGCCAGTCCCTTTAAGTTTACCAGGGACGTCATGAGATCGATAGACCAAAGCTATGCAGGTGTCGACGATTTTGAGCTGATAAAACAATTGGGCGAGCTGACGGGAGGTCATATACCCAAGGCCATTAAAGATCTGGACACCCGGCCGGTTATCCATAAAAGGGTATGTAAAAAGGACGACATGAAAAAACAGCTCGAGGAAATACTGGGCATATGATTACTCTTTAGCTGAAAAGCTGCTATTATCCTTCATGATGAAAAACTTACCCGACGGGTAAGGCAAAATAACAAGGCAGGGCGTGGTTGCAACTTTCCCGTAATGGAAGGTGGTTACTTATGATGGACACATAGGAAAAAATATCTTTAATGATAATGTTTCGGAATGTTCATCATGGTAATTTTGAAATTTAGCAGAAAATTACCACACCCTGCTCTGTCCTAACAGAGTGATTATTATTTAATATAATATCTTTTAAGGCAACAGAATCTTGAAGTGCCAATTTCCTTTACAGTTTTTATTATAGCACAAAAATCGCAGAAAAAAATTTAGCTGTCTTTTTGAAATACATTTCGTTTTAGACAGTTATTTATAAGTTTTGATATTTTTACTTTAATGTATTTAAATGTTTTTCTTGCCACGGAATGGGTATCTACAGTATTATAGTTATATCCTCAATAAATAAATATATTCTCAAAATGATAGCCGTGGTTGCACCATTTTAGTTGCACTGATCATAATTACAGCTGTATTCCGAAGGTGACGGTTATAGTTAACCGTTATAGCTGCACGTTCATTGTTACAGTTGCATTCTGAACCAGATAATTGTACTATTAACTTATAAAATTACATTACTAAAGATGACAGTTTTGAATACACTGCCGTGGTCGCAACATTTACCGTTATGGTTATATTCCCGAGGCAGTGGCTAAATTAACGCTACACAGTTATAGTTACACCATTCGCTACAACAGTTGCATTTCGAAGGGCGATGGTTATAATTTCGCCGGTATAGTTACACTACTTATCATCACAATTGCTTTCCTAAGGTAAAAGTTTTAGTTACATTCCGAGTATTGAACAGTACATCCATCGGATTTACGAATATTGCTGTTATAGGGATATAACGCCAACCTACCGTCCGGGCTTTGGTATAGTGCTGTGAGTATCATAGTGCCAAGCCATTGCACGGTGTGGCGGCTATAATTGCATCAACTTATGTCAAGGTTTTGGACATGGCGCGGTATCTGTCACAGCGCCAGGTTTTTAACGTGGTGGTGTGGGTGTCATAGTGCCAAGCCTTTAACACGGTGCGCCTGACACCATTGTGACAGCCATATCAAAAAATAAGCTGTATGCATGATAAAGGTGTATTGTTGGATAATAACTAAAGAATAAAAAATAAACAAAGGAGGATTTTTATAGTGGCCAATATTACTAAAACCATGGACGGGAATGAGGCTGCTGCCTACATATCCTATGCCTTTACAGAAGTGGCGGCCATATACCCCATAACGCCGTCTTCGCCTATGGCAGAGGGCGTGGATGAGTGGTCGGCCCACGGAAAAAAGAATATTTTCGGTCAAGAGGTTAAGGTGGTGGAAATGCAGTCGGAGGCCGGCGCGGCCGGTGCGGTCCACGGATCCCTGGCGGCAGGTGCCCTAACCACCACCTACACGGCGTCCCAGGGACTGCTTCTAATGATACCAAACATGTATAAGATAGCCGGTGAACTATTACCCGGGGTGTTCCACGTTTCTGCCCGGGCAATAGCCGCCCATGCTCTTTCCATCTTCGGTGACCACCAGGACGTAATGGCCTGCCGGCAAACGGGGTTTGCCTTACTGGCGTCGGCCAATGTTCAGGAAGTCATGGACCTGGGTTGTATTGCCCATCTGTCGGCCATAAAGTCCAGGGTACCCTTCCTACACTTCTTTGACGGTTTCAGGACATCCCACGAATACCAAAAGATAGGGGTATTGGACTATAAGGATTTGGCCGATTTGGTGGACTACGAGGCAATTAAGGAATTCAGGAACAGGGCCCTTAAGCCCGAGTGCCCGGTGGTCAGGGGAACCGCACAAAACCCCGACATATACTTCCAGGGAAGGGAAGTAGCAAATAAGTACTACCTGGCGGTGCCCGACATAGTCGAGGACTATATGAAGCAGATCACCGCCCTTACCGGCAGGAAATACAACCTTTTTGATTACTACGGCGCGCCGGATGCCGAGCATGTGATAGTGGCCATGGGTTCGGTGTGCGATACCATCGACGAAACGGTGGACTATTTATTAAGCAAGGGCGAAAAGGTGGGCGCCATACGGGTACGTTTGTACCGGCCCTTCTCAGCAAAGCATTTCTTGCAGGCCCTACCCGAAACCGTTAAGAAGATAGCGGTGCTGGACAGGACCAAGGAACCGGGAGCTCCCGGTGAACCGCTGTATTTGGACGTGGTAAAACAGTTTTATGATCGCGAGGACAGTCCTGTAATCGTTGGCGGCAGGTATGGCTTGGGTTCCAAGGATACCCGTCCTTCCCAGATCATTGCGGTGTTCAATAATCTAAAACAAGATCAGCCCAAGGATCAGTTTACCATTGGTATAGTGGACGACGTTACCCATACATCCCTGCCCGAGGTCGAGGCGGTAGAAACCACACCCGAAGGTACCATCAGCTGTAAGTTCTGGGGCTTGGGCTCCGACGGTACGGTGGGTGCCAACAAGGCCGCCGTTAAGATCATAGGTGATAAAACCGATTTATACGCCCAGGCCTATTTCTCCTACGACAGTAAAAAATCGGGCGGCACCACCGTTTCTCACTTACGTTTTGGTAAAAAATCCATAAGATCGCCTTATCTGGTTTATTCGGCGGATTATATCGCCTGCCATAACAGGTCCTTCCTGTATAACTACGACCTGTTAAAGGGTATCAAGGACGGAGGTATATTTGTACTCAACTGTCCGTGGCAGGTTGATGAACTGGAAGACAAACTACCCGCCTCCATTAAGCGCACCATAGCCCGTAAGAACGTAAGGTTCTATATCATCGATGCCGTGTCCATTGCATCGGAGATCGGGCTGGGAGGCAGGATAAACATGATAATGCAGTCGGCCTTCTTCAAGCTGGCCAATGTTATACCCGTGGATGAAGCGGTTGAGTATCTAAAGGCGTCGGTGGAAGAAGTATACGGCAAGAAGGGACAGAACATAGTAAAGATGAACCATGACGCCATAGACAGAGGCATAAAATCCTTGATCGAAGTGGATGTGCCTGAACACTGGGCCGATGCCCAAGATCCGCCCAAACCCGTTAAGGAGGAGCCCGATTTTATCAAAAATATCCTAAGGCCTATGAACAGGCATGAGGGTGACGAACTGCCGGTCAGCGCCTTTTCAAACATGGAAGACGGCACCTTCCCCTTGGGTACCACTGCCTACGAAAAACGGGGCATCGCCGTCATGATACCCGAATGGCAGATTGACAAGTGCATACAGTGTAACCAGTGCTCCTATATATGCCCCCATGCTGTCATTCGGCCGTATTTACTTGACGAGGAAGAAGTAAAGAGAGCGCCGGAAACCTTTAAGACCAAAAAGGCCGTCGGCCGTGGGTTGGAAGGCCTGGAGTACAGGATACAGGTAAGTCCTCTGGACTGTACCGGTTGCGGCAATTGCGCCGATATATGTCCAGCCAAGGAAAAGGCACTTATCATGAGGCCGGCGGAGCAAGAGATAAAGAAGGAGGCAGATAACTGGGAGTTTGCCCAGACCGTTAAGCCCAAGGAAGACTTGATGAACAGGTTTACCTTAAAGGGCAGCCAGTTTGTAAGGCCCCTGTTTGAGTTCCACGGCGCATGTCCGGGCTGTGGCGAAACACCCTATTATAAATTGCTCACCCAATTGTTCGGCGACAGGTTAATGATAGCCAATGCCACCGGATGTTCGTCCATATACTGTGCCAGCGCACCCTCCATACCCTTTACCACCAATGAACGGGGAAGGGGTCCCGCCTGGGCCAATTCACTGTTCGAGGACAATGCCGAGTACGGCTATGGTATGTACCTGGGTGTGAAGCAGATAAGGGAAAGGCTGGCCGAGCTTATGAAACAGGCTTTGGATATGGACATAGATGCCGATCTGAAGACGGCCTTTGGCGAGTGGCTGGAGGGCCGGGACGACGGCGACTTGTCCAAGGCGGCCGCCGAAAAAATAATTAACCTAACTAAAGACAATCGCTATTCCGACAACCCGGTGATACAGGAGATAGTGGAAAAGAAGGATTTCTTGGTCAAGAGATCCCAGTGGATAATCGGCGGTGATGGATGGGCTTATGACATAGGCTACGGCGGACTGGACCATGTGCTGGCCATGGGAGATGACGTTAATATACTGGTACTTGATACCGAGGTGTATTCCAATACCGGCGGTCAGTCTTCCAAGTCTACCCAGACGGCGGCGGTGGCCAAGTTCGCTGCGGCAGGAAAGAAGGTACGTAAGAAGGATCTGGGTATGATGGCCATGAGCTACGGTTACGTGTACGTCGCCCAGATAGCCATGGGCGCCAACATGAACCATACCCTAAAGGCCATGGTGGAAGCCGAGAGCTACAAGGGACCGTCCTTGATAATCGCCTATTCGCCCTGTGTCAACCACGGTATAAAAAGCGGTATGGGTACAAGCATACGTCGGGAGAAACTGGCGGTAGAGGCGGGTTACTGGCATCTGTATAGGTTCGATCCCCGGCTCAAAGAACAGGGCAAGAATCCCTTTATGCTGGATTCCAAGCCGCCCTCCGCATCCTTTAAGGAATTTTTACAGGGCGAGATCAGGTATTCGTCCCTGATGAATGTCTTCCCCGACATTGCCGAAGAAATGTTCGACCTGGCCGAGCAGCATGCTAAGGACAGGTATGAGGCTTACAAGCGCTTGGCAGAACAGCAGTATTAATAAAAAAACACCCCTGCCTTAAATGCAGGGGTGTATTATTTTTGATTGGTGTCCACCCATTCCTTTGCGTTTCTTACCTCTACTTCATCGGGTATTGTAACATTGGAAAAGGGTTTGGTCTTTTTTATATTGGCCCAGGCAGCGGTAGTGTGCTGTTCTATGGGCCTTGCCATAAAACGCTCCTTGGATTTGTTTTTGGCCATGACATCCCTCCTTTTAGTATTATTATCTTCAAAGGAGGGATATTTTATATAAAGATTTAAGCGATAGAATGTTATAAAGTTTATGTGATCTATTATAAAACCCGGATACTATGTTGTACAAAGTTTACATGCCGTATTGTCTTAATTGTTCCCTTAATACCCGCGTCTTTTCCGCAAATGGGTTTTGTTCGCTTTCCAGCACTTTATTCATATACCTAAAGACTTCATCCTTTAGTTTGTTTTTTCTGTTCCGTTTATCCAAACTTTTGTCCGGGTAGACTGGTTCGAGTATTTTTATAGAGATTAACGGCCGGATGCGCCATAACAGGTAGATACCGGTGGGCGGTCGGCAGGTCAGGACAATGGGAACGATAGGCACGTTATTATCTGCCGCCAAGTGGAAGGCCCCTGCCTTGAAGGGCCGCAGGTGTTTGTAATAGGGCCATAGGGCTGTTTCCGGATAAAAGTGAACTGCCCTGCCCCGGGCCAGGCAGCCGGAAATCTCCCGGGCAAAGGGTTTTAGCATCTTTACCCCGTCGGGTATGGGTATACCGCCCAGCATCCGCACCAGACGGCGGACTACCGGTGCTTCAAAAATATTCTTGGCAGAGGTGAAATAACACATCCTGGGATAATAACACATGCCGATCATGGTACAGTCCATGATATGGATATGGTTGGATACCGTAATCAACCCTCCTTTGATTGACCGGAGGTTTTCCCGTCCTTGGACACGCACGCCCAGTACCGCCCGGTTGAAGAGGGAAAGCAGGGGCACCAGTATCAGGTACACAGACCGGCTGAGCACATGGAAAAGTATCGACCTTGGCACAAAGTTGAATGTTTGATCGATTTTAAGTTTATGTACGGAGGGCAGTGTTATTACATGCCGGTCTGTTTTTTCAGGCGGGGGAGCGTCCATGTACCAGTCCCTGTGTTTTATTGCCTCCCTGTACACCGCTAAGGTTTGTTGTATGATGCCGTCTATTTCGTTTTGTCCTGCCGAAATCCTATCTATATTATGGGGTGTAAAATCTTCGCCGGCATCCTTTGTAATAATGTGAAGTTTTGACCCATATCCATGGCGGATTAGACGGTGGGCGATAACAGAGCTGGGGCAGATGATATGGGTGAAGTGGCGGTAGAATGTTATTCTGAAAAAACGGTACATCAGCGCGGACAACCACTTAAACCTTCCCAGACCCATGTTGCATATAATGTTTTCGGGTTGAAGGCAGAAGGAGGCCACTGTGGCTATCCCCCTTTGACGGGCAATTTTCATACATCGTTTTTCCGGCCTGAAGGGCAGCTGAAAATGTACGACATCCGCCCATTGGAGGGCGTCCAATAGCACCTTTTTTTTCGGCCTGTCAAAGGGTATGCCCTGCCGGTGGGCGGCCATGGATACCGGAGGTATCCGCCCTGTGCTTGACGTATATTTATTTTGGGCCGGCGGGCGGGTGGAAAGGATGCGGACCTGGTGGCCGAGTCTTGTAAGAGCCCTAATAAATGACTGACTGAAGATGTGTGCATCATCGCTTTTTTCTTCCAACCGACCGATAACAAAAAGGATTTTCATCTTTTTTTCTCCTTTTGGATTTGCTGTCCGGAGAGCGGCAGGATAAGATCTATAACTATTATTACATTTTATGGTTATTAGTGTCAAATTATCCAGACTTTTATTTTTTATGATTATTTTTGGATGGAAGTGTTTTGATAGTATGGTTCTAAAATGAGAGTAACGCTTATATTGACAAATCTAATTCCATATCGATAACTTCAATCGATAAGTTAAGGTTTACCAGAGACTTTACACCGAAAATAGAGCTGTATTATTTATTGGCAATTTGCAAAAATTTTAATATTAACGGAAAACTATAATAAATTATAGTATTAATGGACAAGCCATAAACAAAGGATGGCTTTTTATGAGCAGATCGCAATAAACTGAAGTACCTATCTAGAAATTTGAAACCCGGGACAGTCAAATTAACTCGTACCGGTCTGTTGTCCCGGGTGGGGGTGGGTATTCATATCCAAAAGGATGTTTACACCGTTGAGTGCCTATCCAAATTTTTAATACCATGATAAAACCATATAGCCGTTACCACGGTAGAGATAAAGTCTGCAAAGGGTGCTGCATGGAGCAGCCCGTTCATGCCCCACAGTTTTGGGAAAATGATAATTGCCGGGATAAGCAGGATAACCTGTCTTGTCAGGGTTAACAGGACAGCGGATTTCGGCCTTCCGATGGCCTGGAAAAAGTTAGAGGAAATTATCTGGAAACCCACAACGGGCAGGCACAAAAACCAGGCTATCAGGGCCCGTTCGCCGAATTCCAGCAGTTGTTGATCGCGGTTGAAAAAGGCGATCATCTGCTGGGGGAACAGCCTTGTTATGATATATCCCAAAGTAACGATGACGGTAGAGGCGATTATCGCCAGCTTTACGGCCGTTTTCACCCTGGGATATTTTTTGGCGCCGAAGTTGAAGCTTATTATCGGCTGCACGCCCTGGTTGATACCTATGATGGGCATAAGCAGTATGGTTTGGAGGCTGTTTACCACGCCCATGCCCGATACGGCTATATCACCGCCGTAAATGAGCAAATTTTTATTAAGGGTTATATTTAAAGCACTATGAGCAAGCTGTACCAAAAACCCGGGCATTCCCAAAGAAATAATTTTGCTTATAAACCCCAGTTTGGGCTTGATATATCTAAGCCTTAGCTTGTTTTTGCTTCGTTTGCCCAAAAAGTAGATTACCACCCATGTGGCGGATATTGCCTGGGATATGATGGTGGCGAGGGCCGCTCCCGACATGCCCATCTTCAAACCAAAGATGAATATGGGATCCAGTACGGTGTTTATACCCGCACCCAAAAACATGGTCCACATTGCTATAACGGGGCTACCGTCGGCACGGATGAAATTATTCAAGCCCACGCCTACTACCTGGAAAACCGACCCGTAGAATATTATCCTCATATATTCCATGGAGTAGGGCAGTACTTCCTGGCTGGCGCCGAACATTATCAGTACGGGCTCCAGGAAGATTTGGCCCAGGATCATAAAAACCAACCCCGAAATTACCATTAGAAGAAAGGCATTGCCTAGGGTATTTTCAGCTTCCTGCCGTCTCTTTTGTCCCAGCCTTATGGAAAATAGGGTAGCGCCGCCCACTCCAAATAAAATTCCCAGGGCCAGCAGTATTATCATAATGGGGAAACATATGGTAACCCCTGCCAAACCATAGGCACCCAAATCGCTGCTGTTTCCGATAAAGATCCTGTCAACAACGTTGTACAGGGCATTGACAACCATCCCTACGATGGCGGGCACTGAAAACTTTACCAATAATTTTGATACTTTTTCTTCACCTAACGGGTTTGCATGTTTCATATCTGTATGTTTCATATCGTAGTTGCTCCAATTTTTGCCTGAAATTATATTACCGTATTATGGCTATTATTATAGCCTGTCCCTGCTTTTTTTGGGCGGTTAAAGCAAAAATAAGGGGTAAAACCCCCGTACTTATTTTGTAGGTCTTATTTCTCTAATACTATATAACAAATACATTTCCTTGACAAGTCAGCAAGAAGGGTTGCGCAAATTGCATATCTCTAAAAATCTTGAAGGAAATCACCGTTTCTATCCATGGGGAATATATTGTATTTTAAAGGGTATATGCCAGGTTGTAATTCATTTTGACCAAAGACTAGACTGCAACAAGATGCTGCGGTGTTGTATAAGGAGGGGGAGTTATGCGTTTTTATTACGGCGATAAAACGGTGTACAGGATATTGGATGAAGCCGAATTTTGGAAAGTACAGGAAGCCGAGCATACAGTGGTGATCCGGGAAATAGCGGATAATTTAGAGCCTCAATTTGTAAAGGAATTGGAAGAATTTGAACTGGCTTTCCAGCAGATCAAAGTCCGGGTTGTGAGATATATTGAAACTGTGGTCAGGTCAAAGGGCTGTATTTGTCCCGAACTTAAGCAGGGGATTTTCCGGCTGATCGGTTGTGCCCTGCAGCAAAGCAAGCAGTTTATTATGCTGCTGGACCGCATGCTGGCCGAGAGTCGGGCGGTTGGGAGCAGTGTGACGGCACAGGTGGTTATAAACCATATCCGCAGGGAATCGGAATACTTTATAGGCATAGTCCAGGCATTTTTATGCGGGGAATGAGTCGGATACATTGCCGGCTAATTTTTTTAGTATTTTGCAGGGATAGAGACCGTGAAGGAGCGATTTTAACGGGAAATGCTTGCATAAAAAATTTTCATTGATACTTGCTTTTGGGTGGAAAAAGATTGCTATTTTTGGTAGTAATCTTTTTTATTTTGGAAATAATAAGGTATGGCGCTAGGGACGGAAATTGCAAAGAAAGGAGAATGTAAATGGACTTGAAAGGCAGTAAAACATACGAAAATTTAATGAGGGCCTTTGCGGGTGAGAGCCAGGCGAGGAATAGGTATTACATTGCCGCTTCCGTTGCAAGAAGGGAGGGTTTTCAAGTGGTTGAAGCCGTGTTCAATTATACGGCCGATCAGGAGAGAGCCCATGCAAAGGTATTCTACGGGATGCTTAAAGATTATGCAGGGGAAAATATAAGTATTTGCGGGGCTTACCCCGTCGATCCGGGGGACAGTACCGCAAAGGCCCTGAGGGCGGCCCAACACAATGAGCTAGAGGAATGGGATGTGGTATATAAAGATTTTGAGAAAACCGCAAGGGAGGAAGGTTTTACGGAAATTGCCGATGTGTTTGGGCGCATAGCTAAAATTGAAAAAACCCATGCCGACAGGTTCGGAAGGCTGGCCGATGAGATAGAAAAGGGAACTATTTTTAAAAGGGATGAAAAAATTTCATGGATATGTACCGTCTGCGGCAACATCCATGTAGGCGAACAGGCGCCGGAGGTTTGCAATGTCTGCCAACATCCCCGGGGGTTCTTTATGCCCTTTTCCGAATCTTTTGCACAAAAATAAATCCAACCCGGTTGTGGGGCTTTTCCAATCTGTTGGAGGTGTCATTGCCTTTTACCTGATCCGTTTGAAAGGTATTCCATGGATTGGGTTGAGGGATGCCGTTGATTTTTTTAATCCGATGAAGGGTGCTTCCGTTGGTAAAATTACCAATAGAAGCACTCCCACTGACCGAGCAGTCCACCATTCTTCAGAACCTGCTCCTTTGTCTAAGCAGCCTGCGGCCCTTCAGACCGATACCCACGCCGTTCAAGTAGCCCGTGATCATTCATATGGGTACCCCTACCGGCCAAACAGTCCGCCTGAAAAGCCGCGATCCTTTGGACCGGCACCCCTACTGGTCAAGCAGCCTGCGACCCTTATGACCGCAACTTTTACGGATTTTGCCGGCTTTTTTTAACCGTTCCACAGGGATAAAGATGGCCAAGGTTGAGGTCAGTTATCCTCATATAATACATCGCACAATTCCCCGGAAATCCCATGGATTAAAAGATTGCTTACACCAACCTGTTTTTTTTGATAGAATAGAATAAGCATATCTGAATTATTAATTTACAGCAAGGGAGCAAACAAGATGTTTAACATTGGAGATTTAATCGTTTATTCAGCCCACGGTATTTGCCGTATAGTTGATATACAGGAAAAAACATATCTTGGGGTTACAAAGAAGTATTATATTCTACATCCATTGGATGATGACAATTTAAAAATAAGCATTCCGGTAGACAGCAAAAAGGTGGTTATGCTGGAGCTTCTGGATAAGGATGAGGCCCAGGAGATTTTGGAGTCTTTCAAGCTGCCGGGCGTTGAATGGATAGAAGCCGACAATCAACGGTATGATACATATTTAAACATGGTAAAAGAGGGCAACCGTAAAGAAATTGCCCGCATAGCCAATACCTTGATGAGGCAAAAGATCAAATTGGAAAATGGCGGAAGAAAGTTTCACGAAAGGGACAGGAGGCTTCTAACTTCTATCCAAGATACGCTGTTTTCTGAATTGGCATACGCGTTAAATACAACCTATGAAGCAATATATGATAAGATCATGAGTTTTATAAGTTAAGGGGTATGGCTTGAAAAGCACACCTATTGTTTGGGCTGGCCATATAACATGACTTTGTTTTGAATTATAAACTGGGTTGGTTTATAATAAAGTGAGTTTTATATCAGGAGGTGGGCAAGAATGTATGGCTTTACCGGGATGAAAGCAACCGTTTTAGCTATAGTTCTAACACTTTATATCACAAGGGATAAAGGTTTTTTTCACCTGGAGAAGATACATTCTTGCTGTTAGCCGATATTGAATTATTGTGATATGGACGACAGTGAGTGTGTAACTGTCTGTCATTTTTTTATGTCTTTTTCTTTTCGATGGAAAAAGAGAGGATGAGTCACAATTGTGAAAACAAATATTGATAAAAAGGGGTATTCCCTGTTTAATAAAAAGGTTATTCTATTTCTGGCAAGTCAAAACGTGTCATTGTTCGGCTCCTCAGTTGTGGGTTTCGCCATTATATGGCACATTACCCTGGAGACTTCCTCCGGGTTTTGGCTAATGCTGGCCACCATCTGTTACATGGTTCCTATGGTGATAATTTCTTTGTGGGGCGGTGTTTGGGCGGATAGATATAACCGCAAACACCTCATTATGATTGCCGATGCATTTATTGCTTTAGCAACCTTGGGGCTTGCCATTGCTTTTTGGGCGGGGTATCAGCGTATTGAACTGCTACTGGCGGTATCAGTCATCCGTTCAATTGGTGCCGGTATTCAAACCCCTGCAGTGAATGCTATTTTTCCTCAGATTGTCCCTCGGGAAGGTCTGACTAAGGTCCAGGGTGTCAATCAAACATTGAATTCGGTATTGATGCTGCTGTCTCCCGCTGTAGGGGGCGTGGTTCTTGGTTCGATGGATATTGCATGGGCCTTTATGCTGGACGTGATTACGGCGGCGCTGGCTATATTCATTATCAGCTTTATTAAAGTAGAAAAAATCCAACGCACCGACGCTCCGGCACCTATATTCACTGAACTTAAACAGGGTATGGAATATACCTTCCGCCATCCATTATTGCGGGGGATTATTATCTGCTATGCATGTTCATTCTTTTTGATTACCCCCGCAGCGGTGCTGTCTCCCCTTATGGTGGAAAGGAGCTTCGGCAGTGACATATGGCGGCTCACCGCCAATGAGATGGTTTGGACGGTGGGATCCATAGTCGGTGGGGTGTTTGTTTCCCTCCATGGTGACTTTAAAGATAAGATTCGTACCATTGCTTTGTGCCTTGTGGCCTTTGGTGTAACTTTTGGCCTGCTGGGCATAGCGGGAAACTTCGCGGTATATTTGATAATAATGGGTGCTGCCGGCTTTTTTATGCCCATTATTGCCACATCCCAGACGGTGTTTATCCAGGAAATTACCCAGCCAACCATGTTGGGGCGGGTTTTTTCCATTGTGCAGCTTATCTCTGCCGGTGCTACGCCGATAGCCATCTTGCTTTTCGGACCGTTGGCGGATGTTGTATCGGTAGAGTCCATCTTGATTGTGTCCGGGATACTATTGGCACTGGTTGGAGTTTTATATTACCATAGCAATAAAAATATATCGATCCAAAGGGACCTTCCATAGCATTTACTGCTTGGCTTACTAGTCGCATCCCCTGGATTATCAGGGGCTTACCATTAACATCCCTATTTTTCATTGTTATTTATTTTCTACAAACTGTATTTTTAGGCCGTTGGGATCTTTGACAAAGAAAAACCTGATATGGGGATTGGGTTCAACGGGACCGCTTATAATTTCAATGCCCTTTTGACGGCATAGGGCTATCATGTCGTCGACGGAATCAACTTCAAAGCCCCAGGAGATGTCCTCGCCGACATCCACCTCTCCGATATTTTTATCCCATATCAGTTCGATCTTGGTTTCGCCGTTTCCCAGAAAAACAATTTCGGTGTCCGGTCCGGCATTAAACCTTTGTTCTTCCGAAAGTCCGACTATTTCTTTATAAAACTTCAGGGATTCTTCCATGTCCTTAACCTTCAGCGTGCTCCAGCAAAATTTCATATTACCACTCCTTAAAGATATTGGGCTGTGTTTTTTGATAATAAATATAACATAAAAAGGGGTACAAAACTACGAAATTTCACCAAATAAGGCTTAAAAGTAAACTTTATAAAAATTTGGGATACCGAAAATATTGCACAAAAAAATTTTCAAATATTGTTTTTACAGCTCATTTTAGGTTTATAAAATAAATTAATGGTATTTATAATTGGCGACTGCGGGACTGCTGATCTGGACTGTAAAATATCATGAAATAATGAAGGGGAGGATTTATATGAAAGACAATGGTAGTAAGTTTTACATCTGTAGGATATGCGGCAACATTATTGGGTTTATCCACAATACCGGTAACCCAATAATTTGCTGCGGAGAGAAAATGCAAATGCTTGTGCCCAATACCGTAGATGCTTCTGTCGAAAAACACGTACCGGTTATCAAAGTTGACGGCAACAAGGTGACCGTCGAGGTGGGTTCCTCACCCCATCCCATGATACAAGAGCATTATATCGAATGGATATACATCCAAACCGAAAAGGGCGGGCAGCGAAAAGAACTTGCCCCCGGGGATGAACCCAGCGTTGACTTTGCATTGACCGACGATGATAAACTGGAAGCCGCTTTTGCCTACTGTAACCTCCACGGCCTCTGGAAGGCTGATGCTGACAATTAGTAGATGCACCGGGCCGTATAGGGGACGGAAAGACTACTTAAAACGGTTGCCGGGGCGGCCGACAAAAACAGCAGGTCAAACAGAGATGTATAGGTTTTTCTCTAGTACCTGCTTGATGATGTGGTAAATTGAATAGAATTGTTTTAGCTTATCCAAATTTGAGAATGTCGAATAAATATACGAATGTACAACTACTGCACCGGTCAAGGCTTTAATGAATGTAAAACTTACTTTTCGCACTACATAACAAGAACCATATAAAGCACTGTATTACGAAATATCTATGCAGGCTAGAGTAAATTCCGTCGAGTGTTTAACACTCGGCGGAATTTTTTAATTTAGGGCAAGTTTACATCTTAAAATATGTTTTGTTTTGGTTGTTTGAGTGATTGGAAAAGTATAGTATGGCATAAGAGTGAAGAGAGTATAACAACCAAAAGGTAAAGGCTCCGCCCCTTTTATTTAAAATTACTTAAATAATATATTTTACCAGTCCATCCGGGAATACAGCAGGGATCTCTTTTTGAAAAAAAGGATTTTATCCTTTCCAGCTCCTCTTTGGGGTAGATATACTTTCCGTAGCCGAACTGTCCATATTTGTATGTTCTTTCTTCATCCTCCATGGGCAGCTTTGTAACGGGAAAAATCTTGGTTATTATGTTCTTTGCCCTGGGTGTGTACCTGTGGGAGATCACTTCAAAGGTAATGGGATAGGCCGTCTTTTTTGGTAGGGTATTGCTTAACTCCATCAGCATATTCTTATAATCCTTTTGCCAACCGTCATATAAAAAGATAGGAGCTATAAGAAAACCGGTAGGGTATCCTGCAGACATGATTTTTTTTGCTGCTTCTATCCGTTTGGATATCAAAGGCGTTCCTTTTTCGAAGTCTTGGATAACCCTGTCTGTGTTCAAGGTAAAACGAACCTCTGTACGGCCGCCATGGTCAACATCCAGCAGCGTATCAATATCTGTAAATTTGGTTACGAATCGGAATCTTCCCTTTTCAGTTTTGCTGAAGTACCGGATGGCTTGCCTTAGTGAATGGGAATAGGGCTCAACAGGAACGGGATCCGATGTGGCGGAGCCTTCAAATATTGTTTCCTTCGGCAGCCTTTCCTGGATGGTTTTTCCGGCCTGTTCCAAGATTTCATCTACATTTACGTTGATGCGCATATAAGGCTTGTCCCCAAGGTTGGTATTTAAATAACAGTACTCGCATTGTCCGATACAGCCTGATAGCAAAGGGAGCTGATAGTGGGCGGAAGGCTTGCAGGACTGGAATTTCATACCCCTGCGAATCCCCACTACCAGCGTTTTTTTTACCATGCCGGTAGAATTGGGAGATGTCATCCCCCGGTATATTGTTTTTTATCCGATTACTTTCCAGCTTAACTATTTCTACTTTGCTGTTGCTCTTAAAGTAAGTATAAATCAGCTTTCCCACCCTATACTCCAGCGATCCTTTCATAAATAAGATCCTTTTTGGAATAAACATGTAGTTTTTTCCACCCTTCGTTTTTCATTCAACAGATATTTTTATTCTACTGCCACAAAAAAATATTATACGGCAGATAATTTACCATCCTTTTTTGCAATCTTGAGTCTGTTATAAATTATGATACAATAAAGTTACCGCAAACTTAGGAAAAAAGTGTTTATTTTGGATACCGTTGAGTCAATTCTTCATACCAAAAGGATAAATGCTGTAAAAAATCATAAAAACATAGGGGAGAATTTATATGGCACAAAACAAAAGGGATATGGAGCGTGCAGAACTGCACCGTATCATTTGGAATATAGCCAATGATCTGAGAGGAAGTGTTGACGGTTGGGATTTTAAACAATACGTATTAGGCATGTTGTTTTATCGTTACATATCTGAAAACCTGACAAATTTTATCAATAAAGGAGAAAGGGAAGCAGGGTATACTGATTTCGACTATGCTAAAATGCCGGATAAAGAGGCCCTGCAGGCAAAAGATGACTTAGTGGAGACAAAAGGCTTTTTTATTCTTCCAAGCGAGCTATTTGAAAACGTTAGAGAAAGGGCGCCCCATGACAAAAACTTAAACGAAACCCTGGAGAGGATCTTTAAAAACATTGAGGCTTCGGCAATAGGAACTCGGAGTGAAAAAAACTTCAAAGGTTTGTTTGATGACATTGATGTAAACAGCAATAAGCTGGGCAATACCGTTGAAGAACGCAATAAAAAATTGGTAAAACTCCTAAACGCCATAGGGGATATGCAGCTTGGAGACATTCAAAACAATTCCATTGATGCCTTCGACGATGCCTATGAGTTTTTAATGACCATGTATGCCTCCAGTGCCGGCAAAAGCGGAGGAGAGTTTTTACCCCCCAAGAAGTATCGGAATTATTGGCCCGAATTACCGTTGTGGGCAAAAAGAATATAAACAAAGTATATGACCCGGCTTGTGGGAGCGGGTCGTTACTTCTGCAATTTGCCAAGATCTTGGGCAAAGAAAATGTCCGTTTAGGATTTTTCGGACAGGAGATTAATTTAACAACTTACAACCTTTGCCGAATCAATATGTGGCTGCACGACATTGACTATGATAAATTTGATATAGCATTGGGAGACACCCTGACAAGCCCCAAACATTGGGACGATGAACCTTTTGAAGCGATAGTATCAAATCCGCCCTATTCTACAAAATGGGAAGGAAATGACAATCCCGTTTTAATAAACGATCCGCGTTTTGCACCTGCAGGAGTGTTGGCACCCAAATCCAAGGCCGATCTTGCCTTTGTTATGCACTGTCTGTCGTGGCTTGCATCAAACGGAACAGCGGCTATAGTTTGCTTTCCTGGTGTGTTATACCGCGGAGGGGCAGAGCAGAAAATTCGCAAATATTTGGTTGATAACAACTATATTGACACCATTATACAGCTTCCTGAAAACCTATTCTTTGGAACGGGTATTGCAACTTGCATTATGGTGTTAAAACGCTCAAAAGGCGATAACGATATCTTATTTATAGATGCTTCCAAAGAATTTGTTAAATCCGGCAATAAAAACAAGCTTTCAAGCGAGAATATTCAAACCATCCTTAATGCATATATTGAACGAAAGGATAAAGGCCATTTTGCAAGTGTTGTACCCGTACTGATGTTGAGAAACTGGATTATAATTTAACGGTTTCCGCCTATGTAGAGCCGGAGGATACAAGAGAGAAGATTGATATTGTGAAGCTTAATGCTGAAATCAAAGAAATCGTAGCCAGGCAAAAGGTCTTGCGGGATGAGATTGACAGGATCATTGAAGAGATAGAGGTGTAGGCATGAGTAGACTGCAGCAATTAATTCAGAAATTGTGCCCGGATGGGGTGGAATTTAAACGACTAGAAGAAGTTGCAAATATAATCATGGGGACTTCTCCAAAAGGGGATACGTTTTTTTCTGACCCATCGAAGGGTATCGAGTTTCATCAAGGAAAAACGCATTTTGGCAATTTAATTCTCAATTGTTCCGGAGTTTATACATCTGCACCAATAAAAATAGCTGAGACAGGTAGTATCGTTATGAGTGTGCGTGCACCTGTTGGCGATACAAACATTACAGATAGGAAAATTGCAATAGGACGGGGTTTATGTGCAATATCTGCAAAAGATGTGGTGGAGACAAAGTTTATTTTCTATTGTCTTAATTCATATATTAATAAAATCAGTAGAAAGGCTACTGGCGCAGCTTTTAAGTCGATAAATACTAATGATGTAAAATCTATAAAAATTCCTTTTCCGCCATTGCCTGTTCAAAAAGAAATTGTACGAATCCTGGATACTTTTACAGAATTAAACAAAGAATTAAATGCAGAATTGGATGCAAGAAGAAAACAGTATAAGTATTATAGGGATTTGTTATTGACATTTGATGATGATGTAGAGTGGAAAAAATTAGCTGATATAGCGGAGATCGGAACAGGAAGCAGTAACACAGAGGAAGAGGTGGAAAACGGAAAATATCCATTCTTTGTCCGCTCACAGGAGATTCGTTATAAAAACGAATATGAATTCGATGAAACTGCAATTATTACAGCGGGTGATGGGGTAGGAGTAGGAAAGGTGTTTCATTATGTTGAGGGGAAGTATGCCCTTCACCAAAGAGCTTACAGAATCCATATTGTTGATAAAAAAGTTTTACCTAAATATTATTTTTATTATATGAAAAATGTTTTTTTATCTTATATTAAGCGAAATGCAGTCTATGCCTCAGTAACATCTATTAGAAAACATATGCTTGAAAATTTCCCTGTACCAGTTCCCCTACTCGAAGAACAACAACGCATAGTAAATATACTAGATCGCTTTGACATCTTTATCAACGACTCGAATATTGGTCTGCATGCCGAAATCGAAGCAAGACAAAAACAATATGAGTATTACAGGGACAAGCTTTTGGATTTTAAGGAGGTAATCCCATGACTCAATATAATTATAATATAGTGGCTTCATCCAACGAACACACCGTAGTGGCCGAGTATGAATGCAAATATACTTCTTCCAAGTCTTATCAAAGCGAATCCAAATTAGAAGAAGAATTTATCTCCCTATTGACGTCACAAGGATATGAATACTTAAATATTAATAGTGAAGAAGATTTAATAGAAAATTTGCGCAAACAGCTTGAAAAGGTAAATAGCTACACCTTTACCGATGCCGAGTGGGAGAGATTTTTTAAAGAGTGTATTTCCAATCCCAATGAGGGCATTGTCGAGAAAACAAGGAAAATCCAACAAGATCATATTCAGATACTCAAAAGAGATGACGGCACAACCAAGAATATCTAT
>DUOD01000035.1 GCA_012838995.1 Clostridiales bacterium | reverse complement strand
TTACGGCTTGAGCTTTGAATTCAGGTGTGTATTTCTTCCTTTGCATTTCGATGCTCCTCCTAACTTGAACTTATTGTAACATATTGTTGTTTACTGTCCAAGTTCGTTAAGGGGCTAAATAGAAAGCACCACAAAGCCTGTTGCGGCAATACCCACAATTGTACCGACTATCAATTCGCTGTATGTATGTCTCTTCAGTGCCAACCTTCCCCAGAACACAAGCGGTAGCAGTACAACTGCAATCCAGGCATAGTGTCCCACCATATACAACAACAGGGTAATGGGACCGGATACTCCACAGGCATGGCCACTGGCCTTTACCTTGACTACCTTATTGACAAAGAAAAGCGCTAAGCCCGATGCCAGATAGGATAACATTATGTACATTACACCCTTTGGTGCATGGAATACAATGCTGATTATTGCACCTGCAACATATCCGATAACGGCCATTATAAAAGCCAGGTTTCTTTCCCCGTCCCTACCCCGGGCCCGAATCTTGGGTATCGCCCTAGCGATGGGATAGGCGGAAATGGGCAACACCGTAAGAAAAATAAGTACTAAGAAATACCATAACATGCTATTGTCAAAGTGCGCCCTATCCTTTAGAAGAATCCATGTTACAGCCAACGCAGCCATTATCGGTACAAGAGTAACAATACTTATTACTTTTGCAACTCTCTCTTTCATAAAAAGCTCCTTTTCTTTGGTAATTGCTGATAACTATATGCAATAGTATAATACAATACCCACAGGGATGTCTACTCAATTATTGTATAAGCCATTGGAGTCGTTTTTGATATGGAAAAACTGCATTGCACATACAATCCCATGGGGGTTGGGCTATTAATTATCAAAGGGAAATCTATATTCTTTAAGTCCATATTCCTCCCGCAGCTGTATCAACTGTTTTTGAATGGTTTCATTGATTGGCACGCCCTTATCTTTCCTTTCCAACCACGCCAGATATTCCTTTTCGCCGGCCGTATAAATCCTATCATGCCCCGGCATTTTCCTGGACTGCCTGAGTGCCCTTAAAATGTCCCCCGCTGTTTTCTTAAAATTATCCACGTCAGTAAAATGGCTTATATCTATGGCAATAAAGAAATGTCCCAGTCTATGGGGGACCCTGTTCCCCTTATCGTCGAAACCCGATAGGGCCTTTAGGAAACAACCGCCTTGAAGAGCAGCCGATAATATTTCTACCACCGTTGCATAACCATATCCCTTATACCCGGCGTTTTCTTCCCCAATGCCGCCCAGGGGCGTTAAGGCCGCCTTACCTGTGTTCAAGTCCTTAAGTACTTGTTGGGCGTCCGTCCTGCTACTGCCGTCTTGCCCAATTACCCAGCCCTCGGGCAGTACTTTCCCGGCCCTGTCATACACTTCGATTTTACCCCTTTGGGACACCGATGTGGCACAATCGAGGACAAAATGGAACTCTTCATCGGTGGGAATGCCAAAGGTCAAGGGATTGGTCCCCAGCATGTTTTCCACCCCGAAGGTGGGTGCAATGGAAGGTCTTGCATTGGTACCTGTTATTCCTATCATATCCTGCCGAGCAGCCATAAGAACGTAATAACCCGCTATGCCGTAATGATTTGAGTTCCTTACGGCCACCATGCCCATCCCATATTTTTTCGCCTTATCCATTGCCAGTTCCATTGCCCTTTTACCGATCACCTGTCCCATACCGTTATGCCCGTCCACCACGGCAGTGGTAGGGCCTTCCCTGACAATTTCAAAATGGGTAACCGGATCTTGAATACCCGCCTTGATTCTGTCGATATATATGGGCTTAAACCGGCCCACGCCGTGGGAGTCTATGCCCCTCTTATCGGAAGTAATCAACACATCGGCACAAATTTTTGCATCCTCTTTGGGAACTCCTGCGCAAATAAAAACATCCCTCATAAAGCTTTCCAACAAGTCAAAATCCACCCATACCGTCTTTTTATTCATCTTTTATCCTCCTTATTTATGTCTTTATAATAAAATAAAACCATACTCAATAACCCCATATGTACTTGAGGAAAGTATGGTTTACTTTTTGTGCGCAGTTTTAGAATTTCATAAACTTTGAAAATAAAATTAAAGCCGGCACAATACATCTTATTTACGTATTATGTACCAATTATATACCAATACAAATGATTTTTCAACGGTATTCTAGCTCGTGCCGGTTCCATGAATAGTTTTTAAATACCTTTCGAAAATGAAAGCCGTAAATGGAAAACATAATAGCAAAGGGTAAAACCCTCGGACGTTTAAATAACGACCAGAAGAACAGTTTCCAATAATAAATCCTTTCCCTGCCTATGGTGCCGATATAGATTATCGATTTAAAAAAAGCCATTAAATAATTAAACTTTAAATGATATGATTTAAATTTACGAGGCGTATAATCCTTTAAAAAACGGATTACCCTTTCATAATATTTTTCAGGTGAATATATGGTATTTATTAGCCTTTTATAGCCCTTCATCAACTCGCCGTATTCCATTTTAGGAATAAAGTTCATGGTAAAGTCGGTATTATCCCCCGTCATATCCTTAAGCAGTCTGCCTTCCTTAGCCAAACGATGGTATAGCCTGGTACCCCGGGGCGCATTCAACAATCCTACCATGGCTACTACAATACCGCTTTCTTGGATGAAATTAATTAGCCTTTCAAAAATAGTTACGGGATCATTGTCAAACCCTACAATAAAACCACCTTGCACATGCATACCGTATTTTCTGATCTTTTCTATGCACTTTATCAGGTCGCGGTTCTTATTTTGCACCTTACTGCATTCGTCCAGGCTTTCTTCATTAGGCGTTTCAATACCCATAAATACTGTACTAAAACCCGCTTTTCTCATTAAAGATAATAAGTGATCATCGTCGGATAAATCCACCGATGCCTCCGTGGAAAATATAAAGGGATAATTTTTACTCTCCATCCATTCTATTAAATAAGGCAAAAGTTCTTGTTTCAGTTTTCTTTTATTGCCGATAAAATTATCATCCACGAAAAATATCTGCCCCCTCCAGCCGTGGTTATACAATACCTCCAGTTCTTTAATTATCTGTTCCTTGTCCTTTGTTCTGGGTTGGCGGCCATATAAGGTAATGATGTCACAAAATTCACAATTATAGGGGCACCCCCTGGAGTACTGTATGTTCATGCTGGGATAATCCTTCATGTCGATGAGCCGCCACAACGGCACAGGAGTTTTCCTTATATCCGCCCATTGATCAGACGTATATATTCTTTTACACTTCCCCTTGCTAATATCTTCCAAAAATTGGGGAAGGGTAAGTTCTGCCTCATTCAATATTAAATGATCAATCTCGGGGAAGTTTTCATAATCGGTTGTAAACAACGGCCCTCCTGCCACCGTCTTTACTCCCAACCCCTTACACCTTTGTACCACACTTTTTACCGACTTCCTTTGAACCAACATTGCACTGATGAATACATAATCCGCCCACTTTATATCCTCATCCCTAAGATGTCTGACATTCATATCCACAAGTTTCAGCTCCCAATGTTTGGGCAGCATTGCAGCTACTGTTAGAAGGCCCAGGGGTGGAAAGGACGCCTTTTTTGATATGAAATCCAACGCATATTTAAAGCTCCAAAAGGTAGTAGGACATTCCGGGTACACTAATAAGACTTTCATACATGCCTCCTTATAAACTTATTTGTAAAACTCGTTTTAATTGCTATTATTACCAAAAATAATAAAAACTACACATAAACCTTGGCACAAAAAAACTTCCGTATAGCTATACGGAAGTTTTACCCTGCACAACAAGCCTCCCCATCATGCCCTTTTATCTTTGTTGCTCTCAACAGCCGGAATAAGGTTCCACCTAAAGTATTAGGCTTAGACCACCTGTGGACGGTAGCGGTAAAATGTACCGGCCTACCGTATATGTCCGTGTAAAGTGATGTACGGGAACCCAGCCCTTTGGTTAATTTCCCTCTCACCTAACATCCTTTATCAGATCCTTTACCACTTCCGAGGCAATAATCAATCCGGCCACCGACGGGACAAAGGATACGCTTCCCGGCACCTGTTTTTTTATTCTTTTCTGCTCGCCGTTTCCACCTTGTGGATCGGATTCTCCACAGCCGTACTCTATTTCATCGACCCTTTGCATTCTTTCCGATGCATTCCCTGGCATAACAGGGGCTACCGGCTGCTCCCGGGAATAAACAACCTTAAGCCCAGTTATACCCCTTTTTCTCAGTTCTCGCCTCATAACCCTTGCAAGGGGGCAAACCGATGTATCGTATATATCCGCCACCTCAAGCATTGTGGGATTAAGTTTGTTACCGGCACCCATGCTACTGATAATGGGTATGCTCCTTGCAATACATCTCTCTATTAAATCAAGCTTGGCGGATACCATATCGATAGCATCAACAACATATGAAAAATCCCCCGATAGCAGAACATCGGCATTTTCCCTGTTATATTCCATCCTATGGATTTGCACCCGTGCCATGGGGTTAATCTCCAATATCCTTTCCTTCATAACTTCTACCTTTGGCCTTCCTATGGTCTTTACCGTCGCATGTATCTGCCTGTTTATATTGGTTATACATATGTCATCCTTATCTATTAATACAAGGTTCCCAACTCCCGACCTGGCCAGTCCTTCAACCGCAAAGGTGCCCACACCGCCAATACCGAAGATTGCAACCTTGCTCTCCTTTAAACGTTCTAAACCTTTACTGCCTATCAACATTTCCGTCCTTGAAAAGGCATGGTCCATATAAACACCCCTTCCGTGATACATGTAATAAATGCCAAACTTTTGCCAATCTATATTATATATCAACTTTTACTTTTTAAGTATGAACCTTTTTCCTCTATAAAGAAATAGGTGTTCTAGACCCTTCCGGTTTATCAAGACGACAAATTTATCTTGATTAACTAATTGTGTCCATACTATAACAAATAAAATGGGCATAAAAAGGGGGAGTTAAATGTCAGCACATAATATTGGTATTATTACTGTCTTCGTAGTTTATATTGCAGTAATGATTTTAATAGGAATGCGCTTTTTTAGAGGAACCAAAACATTATCCGATTATGTACTGGGGGGTAGGAAGCTGAACAGCTGGGTAACGGCTTTAAGCGCCCAGGCTTCCGACATGAGCGGATGGTTAATGATGGGCCTTCCCGGGGCAGCCTACCTGGCCGGTATCGAGGCCTCATGGATTGCCATAGGACTGGCCGTCGGTACTTATCTGAACTGGAAGATCATTGCCCGGCGTTTAAGAAAGTATACCGAAATAGCAGGTAATTCCATAACATTATCCGACTTTTTTGAAAACAGATTTCGGGACAATACAAAGGTACTAAGAATTGTATCGGCAATCTTTATACTCATCTTCTTTTTATTCTACACGGCATCGGGGTTTGTAGCAGGAGGTAAGCTCTTTAGCTCCATTTTCGGCATACCCTATATTACCGCCCTAACCATTGGTGTGCTGGTTATCATTTGCTACACGTTTTTAGGCGGTTTTTTAGCAGTATGCTGGACCGACTTCATTCAAGGCACCCTTATGTTCTTTGCAATGTTGATAGTACCCTTTGCTGCCATGGAAGCAATAGGCGGTATAGGTACAACCTTTAATAATTTCAATAACATAAGCCCTCATTTTCTAAGCATGTTCACTTCCACAGACAGTGGAACGGCTTTATCTTCAATAGCCATAATATCATCACTGGCATGGGGCTTGGGTTATTTCGGCCAGCCCCATATATTGGTTCGGTTTATGGGGATACGTTCTTCGGAAGAAATAAAGAAATCACGGTTAATCGCCATGGTCTGGGTCATTCTGTCCCTGGCCGGTGCCGTACTGGTAAGTATGGTGGGAAGACTGTACATTTCCCAGCCCTTGACCAATGGGGCAGAAGAAACGGTATTTATGCTAATGGTTAATCAGATGTTTCCCACACTGATTGCAGGGATATTTTTGGTAGCCGCACTGGCGGCAATCATGAGCACCGCTGATTCACAACTATTGGTAACTGCATCCGCCTTTGCCCAAGATTTTTATAAAACCTTGTTTAAAAAAGAAAGCAGCGACAGGGAACTTGTATGGATAGGACGATTTGCAGTACTGGTGGTAGCAGTAATATCATATTTTATAGCCTTTAACCCAGAAAGTTCTGTATTGGATCTGGTGTCCTATGCCTGGGCAGGCTTCGGCGCTGCCTTCGGCCCAACAATTATCATGTCTCTGTTCTGGAAGAGGATGACCCGCTCGGAAGCACTTGCCGGCATAATAATCGGAGGTGTTATGGTAATTATTTGGAAACAACTAAGTGGCGGCATCTTTGATTTATATGAAATAGTACCCGGCTTTGTACTCTCACTGATTGCCATATATGTATTCAGTATGCTAAGTAAGAAGCCCAGCAAAGAAATCCAGGAAGAATTCGAAAGCGTCAAAACAAGTAATATTTAAATAATAGACAGCAGGGGTATAATGCTTACTTGGTGCCACAAGCCATAGGATTGCAACAATACACAAAGGTCGGTGAATGTTTATTCACCGACCTTGCACTTAACATCGTTTTTACCGTCCACTAATTTTTTCTATCTAGGATTGTTTCTTTTCCTTTTCCCTGATTTCCACCCTTCGTATTTTACCGCTTATGGTTTTAGGCAGCTCTTCAACAAACTCTACAATCCTGGGATACTTATAGGGCGCGGTCACCCGTTTAACGTGGTCTTGCAACTCCTTCTTAAGTCGGTCACTGGGTTTATATCCCTTTGCCAACACGATGGTGGCCTTTACTACCTGGCCCCTTAATTCGTCGGGCGCTGCGGTAACTGCACATTCAACAACGCTGGGGTGTTCCATCAATGCACTTTCCACCTCAAAAGGCCCTATACGGTATCCGGAACTCTTTATTACATCATCCGCCCGGCCAACAAACCAGAAATAACCGTCTTCATCGTACCATGCCATGTCTCCGGTATAGTATATTCCGTCCTTCCATACCTCCCGCGTCTTTTCCGGATCACGATAATACCCGTCAAACATACCCAAGGGCTTTTGTTTGTCCGTACGTATTACTATTTGGCCCTCCTGGCCCACTTCGCAAGGATTGCCCTCCTCATCCAACAGTTCAATATGATACCCCGGCGCCGGTTTTCCCATGGACCCGGGTTTGGGTTTCATCCATGGAAAAGTTCCGATGGTAACGGTCAGTTCGGTTTGACCGTAACCCTCCATCAATTTTATACCGGTCATCTGTAAAAATTTGTTGTACACCTCAGGGTTCAGAGGTTCACCTGCCACTACACAATACTCCAGGCTGCTAAGGTCGTATTGGGTCAAATCCTCTTTGATCATGAACCTGTAAATGGTAGGTGGTGCACAAAAGGTGGTTACCCTGTACTTTTCAATGGCTTTGAGAATATCCCGGGCGCTAAATTTGTTATGATAATCATAAACAAACACCGCGCTGTTACAAATCCATTGTCCGTATATCTGTCCCCAAACCGCCTTTGCCCAGCCTGTGTCGGCTACCGTGTAATGAAGTCCCCCATCCTTAACATTTTGCCAATACTTGGCGGTGTGTATATGTCCTAAGGGATAGGTAAAATTATGGCTTACCATTTTCGGATAACCCGTTGTGCCGGAAGTGAAATAAAGCAGTGACATATCACTGTTGGTCGTTCCCTCGTCTCCCACCGGACGCTCAAAAACCTTTTCAGAAGTCTCCAGTTTTTCATTGAAATTGATCCAGCCTTTCCTATCGCCACCGACTACTGACTTGTATAACAACGAAGGCGATTGTTTTTGGGCTTCGTCAATGCTATCCAGAATTCCATCCATGGCTACCGATATCACCATTTTTATATCTGCAGCATTAAGCCTGTAAACAATGTCCCTGGTCTTTAACATATGGGTGGCAGGCACGCATACCGCCCCCAGCTTATGAAGCCCTAAGATACAATACCAAAACTCATAGCGGCTTTTTAGAATGACCATCACACGGTCGCCTTTTCTCACACCGGTGGATTTGAAAAAATTGGCTGCTCTGTTGCTGTATTCCTTTAATTCAAGAAAGGTAATTCTTTTTTCCTCTCCCAAATCGTTACACCATACAATGGCTGTTTTATCCGGATTTTTTTCGGCTATCTTATCTACAACGTCATAGGCGAAGTTAAAATTTTCGGGAACTTTTACCTTGTAATTTTCCACAAAATCCTCGTATGAAACAAAATCTCTTGATACAAATTCTTTTAGCATAAGAACTCCTTTTACCTCCCATATTTTACCTAAATTATTATCGCTAAAAATCTAGCTCTTTTGCCGCCTACAGCCCTCATGGCATGTTTGTATGTGGCATCAAAATACAACGAATCCCCTTCCTTTAAGATAATTTCCTTCTCGTTTATAATTACCTTTAAGGTGCCTTCAATAACATAATTGAATTCTTGACCGGGGTGGGTGTTAAAGCTTATGGTCCCATTATCATCCTTCGGTTCCACCGTTACCAAGAAGGGTTCGGCTTTTTTGTCGGAAAAATTATACGCAAGGCTTTCATATTCATACTCTTTTCTTCTTTCCACCTTTACACCGTGGCCCTTTCTCACCAATGAATATATCCTAAGCTTGGGCTGATCTCCTGTGAGCAAATCGGTCAACTGAATGTTAAACCTATTGGCAAAGGCATAAAGAAAACTAACCGGTATATCAACTTCACCGGCTTCATAGCTCTTATAAGTGTCAATAGATACATTAAGCTGTTTAGCCAGGGTAGAGACGTCAATATCAAAGATTTCCCTTATCTCCTTTATTCGCATGGCAATTATCTTAATCTGCTCCATAATCGTCATCTCCTTTCTAATAATTTTAAAATGGAAATATGCTTATATAAAGGAATTTTATCAAAAAAAACATAAAAAATAAACCATATCCGGTTTATTAATACCCATTTTGCTAAATAGTATAATTTGACTATTCTTTTATAGATTTATTTTATTTTTAGTAATCTTTATATAAAAATAGACGGAGGCCCGGAACTAAACCTCCATCTATCATTAATCTATTATTCTTCGTACATCAAACCCTTTTCAGCAAAGCTTAAGTATTTACCTCCGGCAACGATTATATGGTCCACAACCTTTATGGATATACCGGCCAAAACCTTAGAGATCTTTTTTGATACCTCGATATCCGCCCTGGAGGGGTTAAGGCTGCCTCCGGGATGGTTGTGGGCAATAATGACATTGGCGGCCTTGTGCCTTAGTGCCGCTTCCACTATAGTCCGTGGATATACCGGCGCTTCATTTATGGTTCCTTCGTGGACCAGTGTTGCATGGTTGACTCTGTTTTGAGCATCCAAGGAAATCACATAAAATACTTCGTACGGCCTTCCGGCAAAGAGGGATATTGCATACTCACCTGCTTTAGCCGAGCTGTTTAGCACTACCTTGTCCCCCCACCTATCCCTGAAATAAATGCGGGCCACCGACGGAATGAGTGATAGAAAAACCGCCGTATTATACCCCACACCGGGTGTGGACATAAGATCCATGGGATCAGCTTCAAAAACTCCGGATAAGGAACCATATTTTTTTATCAATCTATGGGCCAACTCGTTTGTATCCCTATAGGGTATGGAATAAAAGAGCAGAAGCTCCAGCACCTGGTGATCCTCAAATGCGTCCAGGCCTTCCTTTAGAAATCTTTCCCTAACCCGTTTTCTATGGCCTGTATGCAGTTTGTCACCCATATGGTATCTTCTCCGTTTTTATTACTATAAATATTATTTATCAATATATTCTTCATTTATTGTAAAATCCCTGCCATTAATCGTATATTTTGTCGACTTAAAGCCCTTAATTATAGAAAATACCTCACTCCTGCCCTGAAAATACCTTGATCCTTTTGTCCGGGTACGTTGACAGCCACGTTTTTATCTATCCTTTCACTGTGTCCCATCTTACCCAACACCCGGCCATCGGGGCTGGTGATGCCTTCCACGGCGTTCATGGAACCACTGGGATTATAGGGCAATTCACAGCAAGGATTGCCGTCAAGATCAACATACTGAGTGGCAATCTGACCGTTCTTTATCAATTGCTCCATTAATTGGCTGCCGGCTACAAATCTTCCCTCGGCGTGGGAAAAGGGAATTGTATGGATATCATTCAGTTGTGCACAACTTAGCCATGGCGATAGGGTGGAAACCACCTTGGTTCTGACCATGGTTGATACATGTCGGCCGATGGTGTTATAGGTCAGAGTGGGACGATCATCATTAATGTCCACAAATTCGCCGTAGGGTACTAATCCGAGTTTTATCAGGGCGTGAAATCCGTCGCCTATGCCGAGGATTAGCCCGTCCCTGTGGTTTAACAGTTCCATTACCCCTTCCCTTATCCTTGGATCTTTAAAAACCGCTGTAATGAACTTGCCTGAACCGTCGGGTTCACCACCGACGCTTAAACCACCGGGCAGCACTAAAATCTGGGACTTTTCTATACCCTTGACCATGGCCTCAATGGAGCGGTTAATATCCTCTGCCGACAGATTTCTAAATATAAAAGTATCAACCAGTCCGCCTTCCCTTTCAAAGGCCCTGGCCATATCGTATTCACCATTGGTACCGGGAAATACCGGCATAAATATTCTGGGCCTTGCAATTTTCACCGACGGTCTTTTTGTATTGGGCTTATTAAAGCTAATAGCATAGGGCTTTTTACAAGGTGCATCCACTGTTGTTGGGAAAATTTTTTCCAAAGGCTCTTGCCACGCTTCATATAATATATCAATATCCATCCGTTGACCGTTTATGGCAATATACTTATCCGACTGGGTAGTGCCCAGTTTTGTATAATCTACCTGTCCAAAGGCCAAATCGGGATGTACGTCCTTCTTTAGCTCCAATATAATCGAACCGTATTGGGGGGTAAACAAGCTTTCCGGTTGCCATTCCCCGCTAAATGTCATACCTATCTTATTACCAAAACACATTTTTGTTACAGCTTCAGCAACACCGCCTAACCCCACGGCATAGGCAGCCAATACTTTTTTATCATCTATAAGCTGCTTAACCTTTGAGAAGTTTTCCATCAGTACCCCAAAATCCGGCATCCCATGCTCATCCCGTTTGGCACTGAGCATTATTACTTGATTACCGGGCTCCTTGAATTCCGGTGAAATAACACGGGATACATCCGTCACTACACCCACGCCAAAAGCAACAAGGGTAGGAGGTACCGCCAGGTCCATAAAAGTACCCGACATGCTGTCTTTTCCGCCTATCGCGGGTATGCCCAGTTTTAATTGGGTATAGTAGGCCCCAAGAAGTGCGCTTAGCGGCCTGCCCCATTTTTCCGGGTCCTTTCCCAACTTTTCGAAATATTCCTGCAACGTCAGTCGTACCTTTTTGTAATCACCGCCGGCTGCCACTATCTTGGTCACGGCGTCTATAATTGCATATACCGCTCCATGGAAAGGACTCCATTGGGACATGAAGGGATCAAAACCGTGGCTCATCAAAGTACCGGTAGTGGTATCGCCCTTCATAACCGGAATTTTGGCAGCCATAAGCTGGGCCGGCGTCGCCTGGTACATCCCCCCAAAGGGCATGAGTACAGTTCCGGCACCGACAGAACTATCGAACTTTTCTACCATCCCTTTTTGGCTGCACACATTCAACCTGCCAAGGTTGGCCATCCATGCCTGTTTGATATCCGTTATACTTTCCTCAACCTCGGAGGGAAGGGTTTTAAAATAATTGCGGGTATTATCAATGTCCTTGACCACGGCCCGGGTACTTTGCTTTGCACCATTGGTATTCAAAAAATCGCGGCTAATATCCACTATTCTTTCGCCCCGCCACAGCATCTGCATTCTATTACTTGAAGTAACCTCCGCCACCTGTGTAGCTTCCAGATTCTCCTGTCCGGCCAGGTCAATAAAGACGTCCTTATCCTCCTTGGCAACCACAACCGCCATCCGTTCTTGGGATTCTGAAATGGCAAGTTCTGTACCGTCCAGTCCATCATATTTCTGGGGTACCAAATCAAGATTAATCAACAAACCATCGGCCAATTCACCAATGGCCACAGATACGCCGCCGGCACCAAAGTCATTACACTTCTTTATCATTTTACTAACTTTGGGATTTCTAAATAGCCTTTGAATGTTTCTTTCTGTGGGCGGATTTCCCTTCTGCACCTCTGCGCCACAGGTAAGGATGGATTCCTCGGTGTGTTCCTTGGAAGAACCCGTCGCCCCTCCGCATCCATCCCTTCCGGTTCTGCCGCCAAGGAGGATTACTGCATCACCCTCCTCAGGCGCTTGCCTTACAACGTTTTCCCTGGGTGCCGCCCCTATTACCGCACCAAGTTCCATTCTCTTGGCTACATAGTCCTGATGATATATCTCTGCAACATGGCCGGTAGCAACACCTACCTGGTTGCCGTAGGAGCTATATCCATCTGCGGCTTCGGTTGTTATCTTTCTTTGGGGCAACTTACCGGGCAGAGTTTCCTCCACCGGTGTCCTGGGATCTGCGCTGCCGGTTACCCTCATGGCCTGGTATACATAGGACCTTCCCGACAAAGGATCCCGTATGGCTCCACCCAGACAGGTGGCCGCCCCGCCAAAAGGTTCTATTTCCGTTGGGTGGTTATGGGTTTCGTTTTTAAACATGACCAACCATTGCTGTTTTTGCCCGTCAACATCAACATCAACCGAAATGCTACATGCATTAACCTCATCGGAAACATCTAAATCGTCCAGCATTCCCTTTTTTCTTAGCCCCTTCATGGCCATAAGAGCAATATCCATCAGGCATATATCCCTATCTTTGTCGCCGTATACATACGACCTCGATTTTAAGTATTGTTGGTAGGCTTGTTTTATGGTATCTGTAAATCTTCCCTCTTCAAAAGCTACGTCCTCGATACTTGTAAAAAATGTAGTGTGTCTGCAGTGATCCGACCAATAGGTATCAATTACCCTTATTTCGGTAACGGTGGGATCTCTCTTTTCCACGTCTCTGAAATAATCCCGGCAAAATTCTAAGTCTTCAAGGGTCATGGCAAGGCCCATTTGCTCAATCATATTTCCCAACTGCTCTGTTGTCATTTGGATAAACCCGTCCAACGTCTTAACACCCGCAGCAGGAGCCATATCCGACTCCAAACTGTCGGGCTTGTCAAAGGAAACTTCCCTTGAATCCACCGGGTTTATACAGTATTCCTTTACCCTTTTAAACTGATCTTCCGTTATATTTCCGGAAAGTATAATCACCTTTGCATATTTTACAATGGGAGTTTTCCCACGGCTGAGAATTTGCATGCATTGGGCTGCCGAATCGGCCCTTTGATCATACTGACCGGGCAAATACTCCATTGCAAAGGCCTTGTCATCAGCGGATAAATCTATTGTCTCATCATAAACCATATCCACCGTGGGTTGTGAAAAAATCGTCTTTTTTGCTTCCAAAAACTCTTCATCGGATATACCGGTTATATCGTAGCGGTTAAGGATTCTAACCCCCTGCAGGCCGTCCAATTCCAAGTTATCCTTTAAGTCTTTTAACAACCTCTTAGCTTGTACGTCATATCCCTTTTTCTTTTCAACATATATCCTTCTTACTTTACCGTTCATCGGCGCCAGCCTCCTTTAATAATCCAATAATCCTTCTTTACATATCAATTGTACCATAGTACAATTAATAATAATAATTAATAATTTTAATACTTTATATTAGGTGAACTTATATATGAGCATAAATTTTGAATACTATAAGGTATTTTATTACGTAGCCAATACCTTAAGCTTTTCAACGGCATCAAAGGAGTTATATATTTCCCAGTCGGCCGTCAGTCAATCCATTAAAACCCTGGAAGAAAAGTTGGGGTGCAGGCTGTTCCTTCGCCATACAAAGCGGGTAAAGCTTACCCACGAAGGCGCACTTCTATACAAACATATACAGCAGGCCTATAATTTCATCAAAGCAGGGGAAGGGGCCATCAAGGAAATCCATTCACTGGACCAAGGGGAGGTAAGGATAGGCGCCAGCGATACCATATGCAAGTATCACTTATTACCCCATCTTCATACATTCAGTACCCTTTACCCTAATATAAAAATCCATATGACAAATAGAACTTCCCCAGAATGTTTGGAGCTGTTAAACAAAGGAAGCATAGATTTTTGCATAGTTAATCTCCCGAAAAAGTTACCCTATGATCACATGAATATAAAGGTTTCCAAAAAAATACAGGACGTTTTTATAGCAGGAACAAAGTATGGATATCTGAAAAATAAAACTACGGACATTAAGGATTTAGCAGCCTTTCCTTTATTGATGCTGGAACGGCATTCAACAACCAGGGCTTTTTTTGACGACTTTATGGAAGATAACGGCGTTAAAATTTTGCCTGAAATTGAACTGGGAAGCGTTGATTTGCTAATTGAAATGACCAAAATAGGTCTGGGACTTTCCTTTGTAATAAGTGACTATGTTCAAGACGAAATTAAAAAGGGAGGGATTTTTATTATAAATGTTAAACAAAAAATCCCTCCCAGACAATTGGGTGTGGTTACCCATGACAGTCTTCCCCTATCAGCTGCAGCGGTAAAGTTTATTGAAATCCTCGATCGCAACGGACTATAATTGCTAAACTTTTTCCTGCACCACCCGTCCTTTTATATCCTTAAGCCGTTTCATTACATTATTTGTACCTCTGCCAAAATAGTCGTGGAGTATTTTATATTCCCTGTAAAGCAGCTCATAAGTCTTTACATTTTGGGGAATGGGCCGATATACCATATCCTTAACCTTGGCCATGACCTTGGCCGCATCAACTATGGAATCATAACCTCCCCTGTCTTTACCTGCTGCTACCGCTCCAAACATAGCAGAACCGAGGGCCGGCGTCTGGGGTGATGCTGACAACCTTATCTCTCTGTTGGTTACATCAGCATAAATCTGCATCATCATTTCATCCTTTTCGGCTATACCCCCTGCAGCGTATAACTCTTTAATAGGAAGACCGTTCTCTTCAAAGGTATCTATAATCATTCTGGTACCGTAGGCGGTGGCTTCTATAAGTGCCCTGTATATCTCCTCCGGTTTGGTGAGCAAGGTACATCCTATTATTAGCCCAGTCAGATCCACATCCACCAGCACTGACCGATTACCGTTCCACCAGTCAAGGGCAATGAGTCCGCTTTCCCCAACAGCTAACTTTTTGGCCTTTTCTCTTAGGTATTTATGGATGTTCATACCCTTTTTCTTGGCGTCCTCCATATAATGGGCAGGCACACAGTTCTCTACAAACCATTGAAAATGATCGCCTACACAGGACTGGCCGGCTTCATAACCCAAATAACCGGGTATTATGCCATCTTCCACCACCCCACACATGCCTGGTACAATCCTTTCAGTGGTACCCAGCAGCATGTGACAGGTAGAAGTGCCCATAATCATAAGCATTTTCCCTTCTTCAGTGATTCCCACCGCCGGAACCGCCACATGGGCATCCACGTTTCCTACCGCCACGGCCGTACCGGGCTTTAAGCCGGTTATTTCAGCTGCCTTTTGTGTAATCTCCCCAGCTTTTGTACCAATGGGATATATATCGCAACTTAGCTTTTCTTCCACCAAGTTTTCCAGCCTAGGATCTAAAGCCTTGAAAAATTCCTTGGACGGATAGCCCTTTTTCTTATGCCAAATTGCCTTGTATCCCGCCGTACAACTGTTTCTCTTTTCCTCACCGGTAAGCTGCATCACAATCCAATCGGCAGCTTCTATAAATCTATCGGCTTTTTCATAAATATGGGGGGCTTCATTTAGTATCTGCCATACTTTTGGTATCAGCCATTCGGAAGATATCTTGCCTCCGTAAAAATCTAAAAAATCCTCCTTTCTTTCCCGCGCAATTTCATTGAGTTTATTGGCTTCATCCTGAGCAGCATGATGTTTCCATAATTTTGCATAAGCATGGGGTTGAGACTTATATTCATCATACATACAAAGGGGAGTTCCGTCTTTGTCTATTGGCATCATGGTACACGCTGTAGTGTCAACACCGATGCCTATTACATCCTCCGGATCAACCCCGGCTTCTTTCAAAACAGCTGGAACGGTTGTGCTCAATACATCGATATAATCTTGGGGATGCTGCAACGCCCAATCGGGCTCCAGCTTTGTTACACCATCGGGCAGATACTCATCCATAACACCGTGACGGTATTCCATAACCGATGTTGCAATCTCCCTGCCGGTATCCACTTCCACCAACACCGCCCTCCCCGACAGCGTCCCGAAATCGATACCGATAACATATTTTTTGCCCATCTGCTCAACCTCTCTTCCAAATAAATTATTAGCGGCTTTTACTGTTAAATGGTTTTTTCTCAAGACCATTTATCATTTTTCCTATTATGAGGCCAGTATATCTTTAGCATATTATAGCATGATTTTTTTCTGAAATTTTTGCCTACCTAAATGTGTCCTTTATTCATCCGTTTTGTAGCCAAAGTTAAGAAAGGATAGTAAACGAAAGGTTGCTTCAAACGATTATAGCATTTATAGCTTGAAAAGTAGTTTGTGGGGCACTTCCTCTGTAAGTCCATTTTTTCGGATTCAGAAATGCCCCAATATTTAATAGTAAATGATGGTTGAGTAAAACTTACTTAAAAGGGTTTTCCTTAGGATATAGCATTGAAGCCGGTTGATTAAAGGAAATATCACCTATTCCAAGCATGTCCATTGCTGCAAATAATATCTTGCCAACATGTTTAAAAGCCACACCTGTATGATGGGGGAATCTCTTGGCAATCAATACATATCTATAGAACCTTGCCATCTCCTTTACGGCAAAAACACCTATTCCTCCAAAAGACCTGGGATCCACATCAATGACCATACCTTGGGCGATATAGCATTTTAAATTACAATCGGCCGTTCCCTGCAACCTAAACAGGGTAACCTCGCCGGGTTTTATGGTACCCTCCAACGTACCCCTTGTAATATCGGGCTCCTTATCGGGTTCAAGCATTCTATGCATGATAAGTTGGTATTTCATTGCACCCTTTTTTAAGTAGCACTTGGGTGTATTGCCACAATGGAAGCCCATGAACAAATCATCATGGCTATATCCTTCAAATTTTTCCATATTGTCGTCATACATGTCCTTTGGAACGGTATTGTTTATGTCCAACAACGTAGCCGGCATACCGGTAGCACATGTAATTATGTATTCGGTCAAGGCACCGTAAATATCAACTTCGCAGGATATGGGAATGCCCTTTGATGCAAACCTTGAATTAACATAGCAAGGTACAAAACCGAATTGTGTCTGAAATGCCGGCCAACATTTATTGGCAAATACCACGTATTCGGAGGCGCCCATGTTCTGCTCCATCCAATCCTTTAAAGTAAGTTCATATTGGGCCAGTTTGGGCAGGATTCCCGGATGTTCGTTGCCCTGACCCAGTTCTTGCTCCATTTCTTTTACGACGGTTGGAATTCGAGGGTCATCCTTGTGATTGTTAAAGGCTTCAAACAAATCCAGCTCAGAATTTTCCATTATTTCTACGCCAAGGTCATACAATGGCTTTATTGGTGCGTTACAAGCCAGAAAATCTTGGGGTCTCGGTCCAAAACTGATGATCTTAAGCTTCGATAGGCCAAGTATAACTCTTGCTATATATTTAAAATCATCAATAAAGTCGGCTACTTCATCCGGTGTGCCTACGGGGTATGGGGGAATATAGGGGTTTAGCTTCCTTAAATTCAGGTTGTATGAGGCATTTAGCATACCACAGTATGCATCACCTCGGCCGCCCATAAGATCGTTTTGGGTTTCCTCTGCCGCAGCAACAAACATGGTAGGGCCGCCGAATTTCTGTGCAAGTATAGTTTCCGGTCCCTCCGGTCCGAAGTTGCCCAGGTATACCACCATGGCATTAACACCGGCGTTTTTCAACTCATCCAGAGCTTTTAACACATCTCTTTCGCTTTCAACAACAGTCTGTGTCTCGAAAATGTCTATACCTCTTTCAATACAAACCCTAACTACTTCCTTCTTCCGTTTTTCACTAAGTTGTACGGGAAAACAGTCTCTGCTCACAGCTGTTATGCCCAGTTTAACCTGCGGGATATTTGTCATACTGATAACCCCCTTAAATTAATATTAATTGCTTTAATTATACCACGTACTATTTATACGTACAAGTAAATCGTCTTATCTTGTCTACTCTTTTTTAGCATAAATTCCACAAGTATCTACATAATTGACTTTATGTTTTCCAACTTTTACAACGGGTTTTCCCCATAATGTTCCGTCAGGATAAAATAAAGTCCCATTAAAAATCAAAAAGGCAACCCGGCAAAAAGTTGCCGGCTTACCTTGTCTAATATACCAATTTGTTACCAGCCTTATTTTATTTTCTTCCCAGTATATAATCCATGGAACAAGAGGTATTGAAGACAACTGCATCGTTAAAGTACGTATAGGTAGGCATAATTTCAGCAACGCAATAATCATCAAAACCCACTTCTTTAAGAGCCTTGACCACCTCCGGAAAGTTAACGTCACCGGCCAGTAGCTCCACAAAGCCCCTGAATCCACCAGGATC
>DUOD01000034.1 GCA_012838995.1 Clostridiales bacterium | reverse complement strand
TTTCTCCATTCCAATAACTTTCTTCTGAACTACTCGGTGTTCCTCCATTTATAATTTTAAATACTCTTTTTAGAGGTTTTACTCCCCAATGCTCTGGCATCTCACCTATCCACTCAACCCCTGAAACCTTATACCTTTCATATCTCTTATACCTACTCATTGCCCATCACCTTCTTCAACTTCTCTGATATGCTCTTTTCAAGTTCTATAATCTCTTTCATAATCTCTTCAGAAGGCCTTAGGGGCTGGTATTTATAAAAATGTCTTGTGAAGGGTATCTCATATCCGATTTTAGTCTTGCTTTCGTCTATCCAGGCATCGGGAACATGGGGCTTTACTTCCCGTTCAAAGTATTCGTGGATATCCTCTTTTAAGGGTACGTTTTCGGTATCCCTCAACTCCGGATCCGGCTCAGGGTTACCCTTGCTGTCCATGCAGATATCCGCCGTCTCATCCCTTTCGGACAGGGCAGAGAGTATTGCCTTTAAAAGGGTGCTGTTTAGTTTAATACCACTGTTTTTAAAAGTCTTTTTAAGCACCTTGGTGAATTCATCCCTGTTTTTATAAACAACGGTGGAATCCATTGTCTTTAGGGTATCTATTATTTGCTGCTGCAGTCTTTCCCCTTCTTCTATTTCACGAAGCCCTGCCGCACCCTTTTTCTTCGACTTTGCCAGATTATTAAAAGCTGTTTCACTATATAAATTATTAATTCTCTCTTCAGTTACCTGAAAATTAAGCCTTAAGGGTCTTTCTACAACTATCTTCCGATATCCGAAATCTTCATTGTCAAAAATCTTGCAATATTGGTTTTCCTTAAACTCGCCGTATATCCTCGTAATTTCCTCTATCTGATCTTCGGTTATTTCATTTCTCTTATTGCCAAGGCTTCTCCTCATTTTCTGGTAAAAATCCACCGCATTAACCAACTGTATTTTGCCCGTTCGTACAGGTCCCTTCATGGGGTCGTCGTTTTTGCGATTGGTGACTATCCAAATATAAGTAGAAATACCTGTATTGTAAAATAACTGATCAGGTAGTGCAATGATGCCTTCTAGCATGTCATTTTCAATTATCCAGCGTCTGATTTCTGATTCTCCTGAACCTGCATCCCCAGTAAACAAAGGTGAACCATTAAATATGATGGCAATACGACTACCTTTTTCATCCTGTCTCATTTTAGATATCAAATGCTGCAGGAACAAAAGGGAACCGTCGGATATCCTGGGAAGCCCCGCACCGAACCTGCCGCTAAATCCTTCCTTCTCATGTTCCTGGCGTATAAACTTCTGGGCCTTTTTCCATTCCACGCCAAAGGGTGGATTGGTAAGCATATATCTGAAGGTTTTGCCGCGATGGCCGTCTTCGGTAAAACTATCCCCCAGAACAATGTTATCCGCATTATGCCCTTTTATGAGCATGTCGGACTTGCAAATACTGTAAGACTCGGGATTTATCTCCTGTCCGAACAGTTCCACCTGTATATCCGGGTTTAATTCCTTCATATGATGTTCTGCAACCGAAAGCATACCTCCTGTACCGGCGCAGCAGTCGTAAACCGTTGTAACCAGTCCCGGCTGGGTTAGCTGCTCCTTATCTTCATTCAGGAGAATATTTACCATAAGCTTAATGACTTCCCTGGGGGTATAGTGATCCCCCGCCTCCCCATGCTCGGAAAACCTTCTTATCAGTTCTTCGAATATATATCCCATTTCGGTGTTGCTCACTTTGTCGGGATGTAAATCCAATTTATTAAATTGGGACACGACAAGATAAAGCAGATTATTGTCATCAAGTTTTGTAATGTGCTTATCAAAGTCAAAATGTTCTATGATTTCCCTGGCGTTTTTGGAAAAACCGTTAATATAATTTCTTAAATTACTTGCGATGTTATCGGGATCGGCCAATAATTTTTCAAAATCGTATTTGCTGACGTTGTTAAACTCCTGCTTTGAAATTCTGTTTAAAATAGGGTCCACGTTTTGAAGCCCCGACTTTTTCAAGGCCTCGTATTTTTTCAATACTTCCTCCTTGGTGGGTGCAAGGACGCAGTCAAACCTCCTGAGTACGGCCATGGGCAAAATCACGTCACCATACTGCTCTTTTTTATACGGACCCCTCAAAAGTTCGGCTATGCTCCATATGAAATTAACCTTGTCCTGAAAGTTGATCAATAGTATCACTCCTGGATGTTTCAATGTTTGAACTTAAAAAATAGATTGGTATATATATTGATTATAACATTTTTTGCCTTGCCAAAGAAACAACAATTGCCAACAAAAACCACCGCAACTCTGTGATGAAATGGCCAAATTCTCAAAACACGACAAACTCCCAACAAAGATTGAAAAAATTTGCCTTTTATACATTCCCATCAAACAAAAAATGCAGGAAAACTTCCTGCACTTTTCTCCCTGCACTCTTTTTATTTAGGCCTATTAAATCCGCCCGTCCTTTATCCTTTGTATTAAATCCTCAACCTTTTCCCTGATTATATCTCTTGTCTTTCTAAAATCATCTATAGATCCGCCCGATGGGTCGGCAAGCCCCCAATCCTCCCTATACAGACAGGGAAAATTAGGGCATTCTACATTACATCCCATGGTTATTAAAATATCTACATCCGCCGGAATATGGCTCAGTAGTTTGGGACGATGGTCGCTCATATCCACCCCGGCCTCCTTCATTACCCGGACTACCAATGGTTTGACTTCGGGGTATTTTTCCGTCCCCGCCGAATATGCTTCCAATACATCCCTTCCCAGTTTTCTTGCCCAGCCCTCTGCCATTTGAGAGCGGCAGGAATTGTGGACGCAAACAAAAGCCACCTTCTTTTTCATAATATCCATGCTTTCCCGAAAAGAATTCTGCCTTTCTTGATTTTATTGGCCTTGATATTCCGCTTCCCTGCATCTACCGCACAGGCCGGCAAACATTATATCCACATCGTAAATTGCCAAGTCGTTAACATCTTCTACGATTTTGTTCAGTTTAATATATTCCAGAGCAACTTTTCTTTCATCAACGTCTATTATATCATTACACTGGATACACTGGAAATGGATATGCAAAGGCTTTTTGCTGAAGATCTTCAGTTCATAATAGCTTATTCCATCAACAATAATTTCCTTTACTATACCCATATCGGCAAAAATCTTCATATTCCGATACACCGTGGCAAGGCCGATATCGGTATCTTTCAGCCTTTCATATATATCTTCCACCCTCAAATGCCTGTCGGCAATAAAAAGCTGTTCCAGTATCAATTTTCTTTGTTTGGTGAATTTAAATCCTTTTTTTTCTATCAACCTTTTAAAAAAGGCAAATTTGTCCTCCGTCAGAGCCACCCCGTTCATAAGGACACCCCTATCTTTTATTCATAACAGTGGCCTTCGTGTTGGTGTTCTCTACATATACTTCCCGAGGATTTAAGTTCGCCTTTTAAATACTGCTTAACAGCATCATCATAATCTCCCCGGACACCCACAATCACTTGTACACCGTTTTGCGCAAACAACTGCTGGGCCGTTTCTCCCATACCGCCGGAAATGACAACATCTACCCCTAAATTTTTAAGAAATTCGGGTAAAAATCCCGGTCTGTGGCCCGGACTTTGTATGAATTCCTTATTTACAACCCCGCATTCCTCAACCTCATACACCATAAATCCTTCACAATGTCCAAAGTGCTCGCTTATACGTCCTCCTTCACCGGCAACCGCTATTTTCATTAACATATTCCTCCCTAAAATCATTGATTTAAACCGGTTATGTGCTCGCGGATGTTGTCCCACATCTGCCTTATGGCCTTATTTGCTTTACTGTCCTCATAATAAATAATAGACTTAAGTTGGTTAATCGATTCCATAACCGTGTCGTCATAGGGTATCCTGCCCACTAAATAAACATTATTTTCTTTGCAGTAATCTTCGATTTCCCTCGTCACTTTTGCATTAATATCATACTTATTTATACAGACAAAAGTTGGTACTCCAAAATGCCTGCACAGCTCCATTGTCCTTTTAAGGTCCTCCAGACCGGACTGGGTGGGCTCCGTAACGATAAGCACCGCATCGCTTGCCGTGATCGATGATATGACAGAACACCCTATACCCGGAGAACCGTCTATAATGATAAGGGTATCGTCATCGGCAAACTTCCTGGCATTGTTGCGAAGGAGTGTTATAAGCCTTCCTGACCCTTCGCTGCCTACCTCCATCTGCGCCCTCGAAACAATTCCCTTATCGGTCTGGGTAATATAAACATCGGCGGTTTTTACTTCCTTTAAACGGATGGCTTTTTCAGGGCAGACCAGAACACAGGCACCGCAGCCTTCACATTTAAATTTATCCACTTGGCCGTCATTTATTGCGTCAAACCGGCACACCCTTTCACATTCCTTGCAGCCTGTGCAAAAAATTTTGTCAACAACCGCTATCTTTTCCCCGAAAAAATGCTCCTTTTTTATATCCCTTCCCCGGTAAAAAAGATGTAGGTTGGGTGCGTCCACATCGCAATCTGCTTTTATTGCATTTCCCGCCAATTCAGACAGGGCCAGGGCTACGGTAGTTTTGCCCGTGCCGCCCTTCCCGCTTATCACCGTCAGTTCCAAGGAAACACCTCCCTCAAGCCCTCTGCAATCTTCTCAAATTTTTCTTTATATTCAGGCAGTTCCGTAATCATTTTCCCCGATGAATAAACTTCCGCCGCTTCCCTACTATAAGGTATAACCTCCAGTATTTTAATGTTTTCCTGTTGACAATATTTCTGAATTCTGTCCTCCCCGACTTCATATTTATTGATAATAACACCAAAAGGGAGGTTAAAATTCCTTACCAATTGTACTGCCATTTTTAAATCATGAAGTCCAAGGGAAGAGGGTTCGGTTACCAGTATTGCACCATTAGCATACCTTAGGGCACTGACTATATTACAGGAAGTCCCCGGAGCGCAATCAATAAGGTTTGTTCCTTCGGGGAGGTCTTCCAGCAATTCCTTAATAACGGGTACCGCCATGGGTTCCCCCACGTTTAAAATCCCCCTTTTGCAAGTAAGGTTGCCATATTTACCCTCTTCAATTATCCCCACTACCCTTTTCCCAAAGGTTATGACCTCGGGTTGGCACACTATGCTGCAGGCGTGGCAGCTATGACAGAGTTTTTCAAAGAGCACAATTTCTCTTTTTGTCTTGACCAATGCATTGAACTGGCATACTTGTGCACATGCCCCGCATAATGTACACTTACCACTGTCCACAACGGGGTAATCCACCTTAACCTCCCTGCTTTTTATTTGAGAAGGATTTAGGAATATGAAACCATTGGGTTCTTCCACATCGCAGTCTATGTAATTGGCACCTGCAACAACACAAAGGTTGGTGGATAGAGTGGTTTTACCCGTGCCGCCCTTCCCGCTTAATACGGCTATATTCAATTTACCTTCCTCCCTTAAATCCCCCACCCATACCTGCGTGGGCAGGACCTGCATCGGTTAGCTCGTCCAACTTCCCGTCCTTAAACAATTGTATAGCCTTTTCAACCTCAACAACGCCGCTTCGGTATATATTAATATCTGAGTTTTTAACCAATCTAAAGGCGTTGGGTCCCATGTTACCGGTTATGACAACATCCACATCTTCGTCAATAATTTGGTTAGCCGCCGCAATTCCCGCACCGGCCCCCGACATTTGACCCTTGTTTTCAATGGCCTTTACCTGTTGCCCTTCGGTGTCATATATTACAAAATAATTACACCTTCCAAACCTGACATCCGTCATACTGCTTAAATTCTTTCCCGTTGAAGAAACTGCAATTTTCATAAAACACACCTCCTATATAATTGGCATATGCCAATTATATTATATATCCATATTATGTTATTGTCAAATGTTATTTATTCATAAATCCCAAAAATAATATATTTTGCGGCATTTCCCTTTTCACCGATTTTCATCCAAACTCCTTCGCAACAATATATATAAAACCGTTGCAAAAATAAAAAAACGTCAGTGGCAATAATGTAGTAACAGGTCGGTTTAATTAAATAAAGATATTTAACAATAATGATGAGCCAGGTAGTGGTAAATAGGTAGGGCTAATTAAATAGGATATTATGAAATTATTAATGGCACAGTTGGCGGAAAGAGTAACACTAGGATGCCTTTACAGGGGAGCCATGAAAATATAAGGGTGGTATCGTTAAAAAATGTAATAAAATGATGTATGATAATCAAACATAAGGGAAAATATTGACAAAATATGAGAGGAAAATTATACTATACTTGAGCATGGGCTATGCCATTTATTAACACGTCAAAACCGTGCTAAAGGCAATACAAAAGAAATATAAAATATCCAACAGCTCTACCAAACAATCCTAAAAACTTATTTGGCACTGACTTACAAAGGAGGGACGCACCTTGGATGTATCCCTCAAATTTTTTGCAAATCAGCTAAAAAAGTAAGAACCAATTTTATAAGGCTAAAAATAAGCAAACCATTCCCATTTAAATCTTAAACTATTAAACATTTTTTAACTTAACTCATGAAAATTGTCGGTTGTTATCCGGAACAAAATATTTCCGGGGCGCTTAAAATGAATATAAAGGGGATGAGAAAATGAAAAGAGTGCTTTTGTTTTTTGTTATTTTGACCTTATTTTTTACCTTTGTCACCGGCTGCGGTAATAAAAAAAGGGAGGAAGGTTTAGAAAATATAAGGGATGAAGCCGGACATTTTGTGATCAACTGGGTTCCGGCAAACTACCTCCATAGTCAAAACATGCCCAATTTAAAAATTTATGTATAATACAATCCGGCAAGCTTCATTTGCTTGGTAAATGTAACGGTAAAGGTAAAAACCTTGTTCTCGTATTCTGCCTTGACAACGGCAACGGCAAGTTCTTCCTTGCTTGTTTCGTCGGTCATCCCAACCACGGTTATATCTCCCATCTCTTGTAAGGCACCGCCTTGGCCAATAACTTGATATAACTGCCCTAACACGTTATCGGTTAGCGCTTCTTTCATTTGTTCATTGCAAAGCTCCCTAAGGCTTTGCGAATCCCGACGGTTGATTAGATGTATAACATTTACGGTGGCTTTTTTTATCTGTTCTTCATCGAAATCATCGGACAATTTCCCGCTGCCGCAACCGCTCACAAATGCCAAGCATACCGAAAGTACAAGGACTAAAATGCCTAATAACTTAAGCCTTAACCTTTTCATAGCCCGCCCCCCTCTCCATGTAAACAACCAAACCGCTTTTTTTGTAATTTATCTTAATTGTATCATTATTTTTAAAAATGGTTAAATCGACACCGTATTCTTAAACTCTAATTTTTCTCTGGCGGTAAAAATTGCTCTGAGAATGGGAATATTATAATCATTCATCCATATGCTCAAAAAAATAATATCGTTGAGACTGGTAAGAATCAAAAACAAACCTCCCACAATTATAAACCAGACATCATTTTCCTTCCGAAGGATTAATTTTATAAAAGTTATTATAAGTTATCCAACCACAGCAAAGGCAAAGGCTTGGTAGGCTGGATTGACAACAGTAAATATCCTGGCCGGCGTTAGAAGCACCAAGGCACTAAACCTGTTTCTCTACTCGACATAAAATACAACAATATACATCGCCATAATTCACAGAAATATTATGTTAATGTTACCCTAAATTGTATAATATATCAATGGATAAAAAAATAAGTCCCGTTAATTAAATTTTTCTGTTTTCTTTTTAAAAAGTTACCGCCGAGCTAAAAGCATTCGGCGGTACTTTTGCCTGCTTGATGATTGTAAAGGCCTTTACCGAAATAAACAATTTATTTTCCAGCAAAAACACGGCTTTGCCGGCTTTCTATTATCCCATCAATCTCATTTTTATCCTTCGTTTCTCTAATATTCACGCCAAACCTCCATTTAATGCATCATATGGAGATTGTACGGCTTCTTCTCCCATAAAGTCCCCAAAAAGTTGTAAGAAAACTGTAAGATTTGGGGGTCAGGCAAAAAAAATGACCGGGCCTTAAAATTTAAAACTCCCGGCCCGGTCCCCCAAACAGGACAAGTTTCCGACTGCGAAATAAAACTTAAGTTAAATCTAGTAAAAATCCAGTTTAATCTCCTGATCCACCTCAATACAATAGGACATATTCTCTATTGAAACCTTTATGTTATGGCTGGAATCTATATAGTCCCTGGAAATGAACATGTACATACCTTCCTTATCTATGCCCCTGTCACCAAAGTCACCCGTTTTTGCTACAACACCGGTATCGTTTACCACCTTGAACATATTGGGACAGGGCAGGGAAGAACCCTGTATCCCGGATTGGTATTCCCACTGGTCCATGGACGTGGGTACTTCGGGCTGCAGCCGTGAATAGGGCTTTTCAAACCGCCCGTCCATTTCATAGCGCATATATACCCCCAGTCCCCTTTCGTCCTTTACAATACTATCCAGATATACATTGGTATTTTTAACGGTAGCTATAAGTTCATCGAAAGACTTTTCCTTGTCCTTATCCAGATCAAAGGTATCTATGGTGAAATCCACCCCTTCGCCGCTCACCAGCTTTATCTGTTCAATACTAATGTTAACACTCCCGGGCAGCTCGTTAAAGGCCGGGAAGGAAGCATAGTAGTGGTAGGGGTACTCGGATACGATATGGGTGCTGGCATCGATTTGTCTGGTTTCGTTTCTGTCGGTGGATATCAAGGCCTTTATACCGTATATAATATCCTCGGTGTTTGACAAAAAGTACAGCCTGTTTTCGGTCAACCCAAATTCCATCTGGTAGATTTTAAATATGCCCTCTTCCAAATCGATTTGTTCCTCTACCTTTACCACCTCAGCCTTGTATTTTTCCTTATCATAGTCCACCTGCAGCCTGACCGGTTCAAAACTGTACCCCTCATCCTCATCATCAATGACAAAGGGCCGGTTGTATTCCTTTAAGGTTAAATAGGGCCTATAGGTAATCTCGGACAGCTGCTCAACATCTTCACCCGCATCATCCAATGGGTAGGGTACGGCAATGACGCTGTAAAACTTATCGTCGTATATGATACCCCGGGTCTTTTGCCCCGGCGGGCTGAGACATCCCCGAAATTGGGTTGTTTTTTGACCGGCAGAACCGTCCTGGGGTAGTATATCACCGCCCAGTATTCCGTATCTGTTAAGCCCTTCAATATTATAGAATATAAAGACGTTGTTTCCGTCATACCATATCATATCTATATTAAGCTTTCCTGAAGTGTCGCCAATGGGTAGACTTTTGTTTATCATGGAAACCAGGCCCATGTCCTGTGCCCTCTTCAAGCCCGGGACAGCATGATAATAAAAATACCTGACCTCGCTTATATCATTGGTCCTGATTATTTGGCCGCCTAAATAGGTATCCTTCCTCCATAGAAATTTGTAACCCAAAAATATTAAAACAACTACCAGGAATATAGTAAGTACAAGTCTGCCTACCCTTATCCTCATACAGGAAAGCACCCCCCCATTAATTCTCCCTATTCTTACAGTATTCTACATTTAGTGCCTTATTCCTTCATGAACCAATAAAAAACAGGGCGGATTATCCGCCCTGTTTTTTATTGTGCTATATTCTGTCCAGCAGCGCCTTTGTTTCGCTAGCAATATCCTCTGGAGTTAGGCCATATAATTTTAGTAGTTCATCGGGCTTGCCCGACTGGCCGAACTTATCCATAAGCCCTATTCTTTTCATGGGTGCCGGATAGTTCTCCACCAGCACCTCAGCCACGGCACTGCCCAGACCGCCTATAATGCTGTGTTCTTCCACCGTGACAATGGCTTTGGTCTCAGAGGCTGCCTGAACTATAATATCTTTATCTATGGGTTTTATGGTATGTATGTTTATCACTCTGGCACTTATACCTTCTTTGGCGAGGATTTCCCTGGCCTCAACGGCCGATGAAACCATCATACCCGTTGCGATAATCGAGACATCCGTTCCCTCTTCTATTACGGCACCCTTGCCCAATTGGAATTTGTAGGTGGCCTCATCAAAGAACACCGGTACCGCCAACCGCCCAAATCGCATATACACGGGCCCGTCGTGCTCGATGGCCGCTTTAACGGCAGCCCTGGCCTCAACGGCGTCCGCCGGGTTTATTACCACCATGTTGGGCAACGACCTCATGAGGGAAATATCTTCCACAGCCTGATGGGACCCGCCGTCCTCACCCACGGTAATACCTGCGTGGGTGGCACCGATTTTTACATTGGCCCTTGTATAGGCTATGGAATTTCTTACTTGTTCGAAACCCCTGCCTGCGGCAAATATGGCAAAAGTACTGGCAAAGGCAATTTTACCCGACAAGGCCAGTCCTGCGGCTGTTGCCATTAAATCTGCCTCCGAAATACCCATATTGAAAAACCTTTCGGGGAATTTCTTTTTAAAGGTGTTGGTCTTGGTGGATTGGGAAAGATCGGCGTCCAAAACCACTATATTCGGGTACTGTTCTCCAAATTCCGCCAAAGCATTACCGTAAGCCTCTCTCGTTGCTATTTTCTTTGTCATATCCTACACCCCCAGTTCCTTTAATGCTGCATCCCGTTCTTCTTCATTGGGCGCAACGCCATGCCATCCCACCTGGTTCTCCATAAAGGACACTCCCTTGCCCTTAACGGTGTTTGCGACGATCATGGTGGGTTTACCCTTACAGGCCTTGGCCTGCTGCACCGCATCCTCTATCTGGTTAAAGTCGTGGCCGTCAATGGAAATTACATTCCACCCAAAGGCTTTAAATTTGTCCTCCACCGGGCTTGGTGACATTACCTCTTTCACCGGACCGTCTATCTGAAGTCCGTTGTAATCCAGAAAGGCCGTTACGTTGTCCAGCTTATAGTGGGCCGCCGTCATTGCCGCTTCCCATACCTGCCCTTCCTGAATCTCACCGTCGCCTAGGATAACAAATACTCTATAGTCCTTCTTGTCCAGCTTTGCCGCCAAGGCCATTCCGTTGGCAACTGACAAACCCTGGCCCAGAGAACCGGTGGACATATCAACGCCCGGGGTTTTGCGCATATCGGGATGACCCTGGAGCCGGGTACCGGTCTGCCTAAAGGTTAGCAGCTCTTCAACGGGGAAAAAGCCTTTTTCAGCCAATGCGGCATATAAGGCGGCACAGGCATGCCCCTTGGAAAGCACCAGCCTGTCCCTGTCCTGCCATTTGGGATTGGACGGATCCACGTTCATTTCCTTAAAATACAAATAGGAAACGATATCGGCTATTGACAGGGCCCCTCCTATGTGCCCCGAATTTGCCTGGGCTACCTCCCTTATAACATGCTGCCTTATAGCATTTGCTTTTTGCTGTAATTCCTTAATTTTTTCCTGTTCCATCGTTTTCCTCCTTCCACTCGCAACTCTTATTTCCATGTAAAGCCTTCGCCAATTACTTCCCTTACATCAGTCAGTATCACAAAGGCCTTTGGATCTATTTCATATACAATATTTTTAAGCCTGGTTATTTCCAACCTGCTGACCACACATAATAATACTCTTTTTTTGGTGCCGGTAAACATCCCTTCGCCCAAAAGATTGGTTACACCTCTGCCCATCTTCTCCATCACGGCTCTGCCAATGGCATCGTTATGATCGGATATAATTATAAAAGCCTTTGCCCTGTTCAAACCTTCCTGTATGATATCTATAAGTTTTGATGCTATGAACAGGGATACAAGGGCATATAATGCCATTTCCGGCCCGAAAACCACCGCTGCCATTATTACCACACAAAAATCTATTACAAAAAGCAGCCACCCGATGGTTATAAAGGGGAAAAATTTATGTACGATTTTGGCGGCCAGATCGGTACCCCCGGTGGTGGCCCCAGACTTAAACACTATGCCCAGCCCTACGCCCATGGCTATACCGCCATACACAGAAGCCAGCATTACATCATGGGTAAGGGGCTCGACCTTTATTATATCTATAAAAAATGACAGCAAGATGGTTGCTATCAGAGACTTTAAACCAAATACACCGCCCAGCGTCTTAACCCCTGCTATAAAAAGGGGGATATTCATCACTAACATAGTTACGCCCACCGGCAGCCTAAACAAATAATAAAGAACGGTAGCAATACCGCTAATGCCGCCGGGGGCTATTTTATTGGGTATTAGGAAAAAATTAAAGGCCAGTGATGTAATAAAAGTCCCGACCACTATTCCTATGTACCTATACAGTTCTTCTTTTTTCATAAAATTACTCCCTAATCCAAATGCTCAGCCATTACAAAATAACAAAACCACCGTCCTAACCTCTATTTATTTATACCTTACCACAATAGCAAGTATATTATATCCCAAATTAAAAACGGAAATTAATATTCATTTTATTGAAGTATTATATCACATTATATGTAAATTTTAAACATTTTTTGTGTAAATTATTAACATAAATTAAATAATTAAAGCATTTATCCTAACATCGATAGACTTGTCCACAATCGGTTAAGAAAAATGCCGTCCTATATAAAACAAGTTTTTTATAGTTCCATAAGTCCAAAACTTATCTGCAAAGCTTCGTCCACCTTTTTCATCATCTCCGAGGAAAGAAAACCGATTTTTTCTTTAAGCCGTTTTTTATCGATGGTCCTGATTTGTTCCAAAAGTATAACCGAATCCTTGGGCAGTCCGTATTCTTCAGCGCTTATTTCAATATGGGTAGGTAATTTGGCTTTATTTATCTGGGAGGTTATAGCAGCTACTATAATTGTGGGGCTATATTTATTGCCTATATCATTTTGGACCACCAGTACAGGTCTGACACCCCCCTGTTCGGAACCTACTACAGGACTTAAATCAGCATAAAAAATATCGCCACGTCTAACCATTATACTATTCACACTCCGTTAACAATGCCTCGTAGGCCTCATAGGATTTGTTATCGGAAACTATCCCCGTCTCTGCGATTTTTTTGTTGATACGAGCCATTTCCTGATAACCCTTTTTCATCTTTTCCCTTATTTCTATCTTATGCCTCTCCCTTATATAAAGTTTCATTGCTTCTCTAATAAATTCACTTCTATTTCTTTTTTCAATGGCGACAATTTCATCCACTTCCTGTAATAGGGTGTCGGGTAAGCTCACTAAAATTTTCTTTAATTCAGCCATAACAGCACCTCCCTGATGTACTAATGAAAGGAAATAAGCCATACATAAAAATTTTTAACAGCACTCTTTATATATACAATAATATATACTATTATATCTTATCACAAATTTGCAAGTCAATACGCCCGTCTTTCGTTATCTTTCAAATAATTGTATGTCCATATTAATATCCTGGGAGAAATCCCTGTACCGTACTTCTATCACCGCTTCCTCAGTATTATCATACACCTTCAGCATATAGGGCACCATTTGCCGGGCATCAATCCACAGTCTCTGGCGCCTGAAGTTTTTATTCAGCCCCGGCACATGGGTTTCCAATAATATATACTGCCCGTCGCCTATTGTAACAACCTCCCGGGTACCGGCCTCCCCTTCCATAAAACACTGCAAAAAACTCCCCGGGAAGATTTTATCTTCAATATATAAGTCTATGTTTTCCAGTTGGTAAAACTCGTTTAGCCTGGGATTGTCGATCCATACGGTGTTGCCGTTTTTTACTATGGTTTTGCCGGTCATGTCACCGGGGAGTAGTATTTCCAGCCTATACTTATCCGGCAGCATATACCACTGCTTTATCAAATAATGGGTTTTGTTTTCGCCCTTGCCCACGTACATATCGGCAATGCAGTAATACATACTTATATTGCTAATGAACTGCTCCAGGTTTTGATATAAATCTTCGTGGGTGGGCGGCGCACAGCCCGCCAGGTTTAACAGAAAAACCGCTGTAAGGGTCAATACCGCCAATTTCAAAATATATCACACCCTTATATATTACTCTATTCACCGGTGGCGGCTTTTATACTATCCGGCAAAAACTTAATAATATCCGTGGCAGTCATGCCATACCTCCCCCTGTCCTGGGCTGCCATATCCCCTGCCAAACCGTGTATAAAGGCGCCGGTATAAAGGGCGGCGGAGGGCTTTACCCCCTGTACTATAAAACTGCCTACAACACCTGATAACACATCCCCCGATCCGGCCGTTGCCATACCGGGATTGCCCGTACTGTTTATATATACCTGGCCTCCGGGCAGTGCAACAACGGTGGCATTACCCTTAAGCAGTACGTTTATATTGAACTCCCTCGCCAGCAGTCGGGATCCTTCCAGACGGTTTTTTTCTATCCACGGCACCGGCTTTTTTATCAGCCTGGCCATTTCCCCCGGATGGGGGGTTATTGATATGCTGCAGTTGGCCTTGGTCAGTATGGATATATCAGAGGATAATGCATTTATACCGTCGGCATCTATTATTATTGGTATATCCGAAACCTCAATTATATTCCTTAAAATTGAAAATATTTGGGGACTTTTTCCCATTCCCGGACCAAAGACAAGGCCGTCAAACCTGTCCAGGCTGTTTATAATGATTTCATCCGCCCCGCTGCCCAATCTACCCTCTTGATCTTCCGGAAGGGGCATTACCATTACCTCGGGAGCGGTAACCCCGATAATTTGGTACAAAGACTTTGGTATGGCAAGGGTCACCATACCGCACCCGGTTTTTAGAGCGGATATACAGGTCATTACGGCCGCTCCTGCCATCCCTTTAGATCCTGCAACCACCAATAGATGTCCAAAGTCTCCCTTGTGGGCGTTAAGCCTTCTGGATGTTATCACTTCGGCCGCTTGACAGGCGGTTACGTATTGAATGTTTATGTTTTCTTCTTCCCAGGCTGCTCTGGGAATACCTATATCCACTATATCCAAATGACCGGTATACTCCTTGCCGGGATGGATGAGTTGCCCCACCTTTGGCAGTTGAAAGGTGACGGTGTCGTGGGCCTTGACGCAGACATTCATCACTTCACCGGTAGCACCGTTAATCCCGGAGGGGATATCCACCGACAGCACGTACCCGGCCTTTTGGTTTATCACTTTTATCACCCTTTGGGTAAGACCCGTAACCATGCCCCTGATGCCGGTGCCCAATATGGCATCCACCACGATATCCGCCTTTTCAATATCCTCCTCAAGAGCGCCTACATCATCCTCGTCGAGGACTGTGTTGATAGGTATGCCTAAATTAACAAGAATTCTGCCGTTTATTGCCGCATCGCCCTTCAAGTCCTCCACCTTAGCTAAAAGGTGTACCAAAACCCTGGCCTTGTAGGGCAAAAGCAGCCGGGCCAGGGCCAGACCGTCACCGCCGTTGTTACCCCTGCCAGCGACTATAGCAACGGTCTTGCCTTCCAAGTCCGGCCATTTGGACTTTAACTTGTCCAACAGCTTGGACGCGGCATGTTCCATTAAGATAACCCCGGGTATGCCGAATTGTTCAATGGCCCTTTTGTCTATGCTGTTCATCTGCCCAGGTGTTACAACCTTCATTTTATAACCTCCCTCACACCCACGGCATTGGCAACGGCGTACCTCCTGCTGTGGGACAGTGAAACCGAAATATGTTTTATATGTTTGTCCATGGACACCTTCAGGGCCTGGCCGTGGAGAACCACTTCCGGTTTTCCGCTGCCGTCCCTTACTATCTCTATGTCCTTCCAACCCACCATGCCAAAGCCCGTGCCCAAGACTTTGCTGACGGCTTCCTTGGCGGCAAAGGTCGAGGCAATAACCGAGATGTTCATATTCCGCCCTCTGAAATACTCCACCTCGTTTGTACAAAAGACCCTGTCCAAAAAGGAAGGATACCTGTCAATGGTATTTTTTATCCTGTCTATTTCAATAATATCCACACCGACGTCTATCAATATACCCACCTCAAAGTAATGCTATATTGATATTATATAACCTTACCGCCCATACCTTCAATATCTCCCCGGGCAAAACAAAAAAGCGGCTCAGCCGCTTTTTTGTTGTAAATCGTCCGCAACGGTGGAAATACCTATCTCCACACTGCCGTATTCACCCAATATCAAGGGTATGCATATGGTCTTTGTTTTGTTGGAAATCTCCATTCCGTCTCCCGACAGAACGGTGGGTGGTGTAATATCTATCCTCGTCCCGTTTCTGGCCAGCAGAGTACAGGTGTTTCCCATTATCATATTTCCCAGTTCGCCCAGGGCGCTTTTGGCCATATCGTTAAGCTGTTCTATAGCCATCCCGCCCATCATATTGGAAACCACCGATCGGGCGGTATCCTTTGACATATTAAGCTGCACCTGTCCCCTTATGTCCCCGGTCACACCGATAATTACTATAATCTGTTCGGCGCTAAAGGGTGAGTCCTTGAGATATACCTTACCCAGTTTAGGATATAAGCCGCACACCTGTCGTATGACGTCGATACTGGATTTAATAAAAGAGTTTACATATTCCGCCTTCAAAAACATTCCCTCCGTACCATGCTCAAATATCGGTGGATTGATCCCCAAATTAAATAATATGTTCTATATAATACTATTTTTTGTCTTTATAATCAATAGGTTGGATTTAAAATACTACTACCTTCCTATAAAAAAATTTCAGCCTTTTGTGGAATAATTACTCCTTGACGGTAGCCTTTTACATTGATGAATTTTAGATGGTTGAACCGGGTCTGATGATATTTATATTAACCGAAATGTCAAATTTGGCCTTAGAAAAATCTTCCTGCCATTTTTCCTTATTAAAAAAGTGAGGATATTTAACCCTGACATACTCGCCAAAACCGGCAGCGTCCGTTTTATAACCCTGGAGCTTGCTTATGACATTTTCCATCCTCTCTTTGTACTCCTTCTCAATGGCATGCTCCAGCTCATCCAGACGGGGAGGGATTACGGTTGCCTCCGAAGGGGTGTGTTCTATTATCTCCATCGTCATGTCCACATCCACTTTGAAATTGACAATATCACCGTTTATTTGGGGCATAACCTTAACCCTATGCCTGCTCTCTTCCAGCACGGTAGCATAATGAAACCCTCCCGGGCTCTTACGGGGAAACTCCACCGCTATCCTTTGGTTGCCCATATTGCCCTTCAGTATCATAAGGGCCATGCTTTGATTGCGGTTTAATATACCCACCATCCGATCGTCTAGAAATACCGCCGTTTGCCGGGCTATTATCTGCTGTTTATCCGGTGACAGGTTAAGGTAGGGTAGAATGGGCTCCCTTCCGTCAGCAAGTAAATAACGATAGAATTCTGCCAAGGTCATATCAACGGATATATTATCCCTCTTCATGCCCTCCAGTATGCCCGAAAGAAAAATACCCAAATAGGGATGTTGCTTGACATCGGCATTATTGATAAAATCCGACGCCCTTCCTTTAACCACGGCCACCTTTAGACACCCCCTAACATCGGCATTACGGGTGAAGGTGTCCAGAAAAACCGAAATGCCCTCCTTGGCGGTCTCTTCCCCGATGAGAATAACCTGAACATGTCCCAAGCCCATACGCCTGTACAGCTTGGTTTGAAGATTATACAGGGCATCCTGGATAGATATACCCTGGTCGATCATTGTTATAAAAGGTTTTTCGGTTTCGTCAATTGACGGGGACGATATGGCCACCGATACCAATTTGGGGTTATCTTCACATATATCTATTCCGATGACATAGGGAATGAGCAATTCGTCCAACTCATGCCTGTCCCAACAACCGGTCAGCAGCGTAAGGCTAATGACAATAACAAGCACTTTTATGAATTTCACGGCATCTCCTCCTTGCTGCGCTTAAGTATTACGCTGATTACTAACAGGATAAAGGGAATAAAAATGCCAAAGGTAAGGTTTAATATGGGAAAAAATTTATAAAGCTCATTTAATACCGCGCTGTTTTTGGGAAAGGCAGCGACGGCAAAGACCAAAGGGCTTAACCATATGGCTATATTCTTCCGCCGTTTTATGCCAAAGAGCTGGCCAACACCCAGGCATGTCAGCGTGTATACCACTCCTATATTAGCCACAGCCGAAAACAGGGTAATAAATAATATAAAGGTGTCCACCCTCTCCACAAAGGGTACATCAATGGCCTTTAAATAATTCAGCACTGGGTAAAGGAAGAAGATAAGCTCACTGGGACCGAATAAAAGTATGATGGCCGCCATAAAAAGGGTATATAAAACCCCTACATATAAAAAAGCCAACAGGGATGTGCGCAAAACCTTCCTTTTATCTTGTACATAGGGATAAAGCATCAAAAGGATCTCATAACCCACGTAAGCAAACAAAGCCCAAAAAACGCCGGAGGTTATACCCGTAAAGCCCGAATCTCCAACGGGCAGTATATTATGCAACTTCCAATCCTTTATGGGGAAAAACGTCAGAATGGGTAATGCCAACACTAACATGGACACCAAAATGCAAAACCTGGACACCACCAAAAGACCGTTTCTGGCTATATATACCGCCAGAAATACTATCAATGCCATAATCATGTAATGGGGTGTATTATTGAGCATCCAGGTAATTACCATCTCCGATGTAAAACGGACAATGGCAGCCGTTTGAAGTAAGAAATACAGCACCAATAAACTGCCCAGCACCTTACCGCCCCATTTGCCCAGTATAAATTCTCCATATTCAATAATTGTATATCCGCAAAACCGTTTGTTTAGATTAACAATTATAAAGATTGCGAAAAATATTATCCCCAAAGCAAGGATAAAGGATATCCATCCGTCCCTGCCTGCCTTTTGGGCTACCTGGACATATACCCCTCCCGTCGATACTGCCCCAAGGCCCACCCTGGCCAGCATGACGAAAAGATCTACGTTAGATAAAATATTTTCTTTTTTGGTAGTACCCTCAGTCACGCTTATGGTCCCCCTTTAGATTACCCAGCCTGGTTTCGTCCTGGGCATGGGGTACTTTGGGCCTTTTTTTCATGGCCCACAGGGGAAACCTCAGTATTGCGTCCTTCATATCCCTTATTTTCAGAGGGGCATAGGGGGAAAGATAGGGTATACCAAAGGATTCCAAGGTACATAGGTGGATTAGGATTATGTTCCAGCCAAAGGCCAGGCCGAACAGACCAAAACTTGCGGCTAAAAACATTAGGGGAAATCGAATTATCCTAATGGGATAGGACAGGCTGTAGATAGGCACGGTAAAGGTGGTAATAGCCGTAAGCGAAACCACGATTACCATAGCCGGGCTGACCAGGTTGGCCTGCACCGCTGCGGTACCTAATACCAAACCGCCCACCACGCCGACGGTCTGAGACAACACCCCGGGCAACCGGGTACTGGCCTCCCTGATAAATTCAATGGTCAATTCCATTAACAGGGCTTCCAGAAAGGCGGGAAAGGGCACTTCCACCCTGCCCCTGGCTAGGGTAAGCACCAGGCGGGAGGGTATTAACTCATGGTGAAAGGACACCATGGCCACATAAAGGGCGGGCAAGCTGGTGGCTATGAAAAAGGCGGCAAACCTTAATATCCGCACCGCGGTACCGTACAACGGCCGTTCATAATAATCCTCGGGCGACTGATAAAGGGAGGCTAAAGTTATCGGCATAACCATGGCAAAGGGCGAACAGTCGATCATTATACACGCCCTGCCTTCTGCTATATTGCTTACCACCTTGTCCGGCCTCTCGGTGATCATAACCTGGGGAAAGGGTGAATAGGGATTGTCCTCTATAAACTCCTCTATAGTACCCACTTCTTCCACCATGTCAAAATCCACGGTGGAAAGCCGCTTTTCTATTTCCTCCAGTATTTCCTTCTTTATAACATCTTCCATATAAAACAGCGCCACCCTTGTTTTTGACCTGGTCCCAAGACTAAGCGTTTTGATTTTAAGGCGGGTATCCTTAATCCTCCTCCTTATCAGGGCCACGTTAACCGACAAAGTTTCCGTAAACCCTTCCCTGGGGCCTCTTATCACCTTTTCGGAAGTGGGCTCTTCCACCTTCCGCCTCTCCCACCCGGGAATGGACAAGACAAGGGCCATGGTCGATCGGTCTATCAGTACGGCGGCCTTACCGTCCAACACAGCATCGATTACTTCGTCCCGGTATTTTACCTCCCGTACCTCGGCCACGCTGATATTCAACTGACGAATCAGGGCAGCATCTACCCTATCGGGCATTTTTCCGTCAAGGGAGGTTAAATACATAAGGGGTTTCAGCACATTGTCATTAATTATCTTTTTGTCCACAAGACCTTCGAAAAAGATTACAGCTCCCTTGGGACCCCTGCCGTTGCCTATCCCAAATTCGCGGAATACAATATCGGAACAACCTTGAAAACTTTTTTGCAAAAACGCCATGTTGTCCCTTAAAGAATGACTTAACGTACTTTCCCCTTTGGTGCACCATGAAAAATGGGGCTTTTGCCGAAGTTTTTTGTCTTTAGATGACAAACCCAACATTCTTCTCAAGACTTTAAGCAATAATAACACCCCTGTTTTCCCGTCTTTCTATAATATTCCCCGGCCGATCCATTCTATGTATGAAGGAAAACTTAAGGAAAGCTATAATTCAAGCATGAAAGTTTCATGACCGTAAAAATACGGCGGCAAAAACACAGATGGAGAAAGCTGCGCAGCCATAGACAATAGCCTTTTGCATAAAAACAAAGGGGTTTACAACTGATACACAACATAGCTTTCTCGAAGGTACTTCCATCAAACCACTTACAGACAGTTATCTTCATAGCTAATATATGACAGCTTAAAAAAAGACCCCGGGGTTTTGGCACGAAACCAAAAACCCGAGGCCCTAAGCTCTATTTTCGTTTATTTGTAGATTTAACGGAATTTGGCTTGTTTAATGAAATTTAGCCTATGCCCTCCATAATCATGGACATGAGTTTTTCCTTTTCCAGGGCAAACCCTTCATCCCTTTGTTTGCGGGTAGCATGCCGTCCGCAACATCCCAATATCATATTTATCAGAATATCTGCGGTAAATTCCCTATCGATATCCCTTATTTTACCTTCCTGCTGCCCTATCCGAAGTATATCGGCTATAATACCCACGGCCCGCGCTCTGGCATTAAACAGTACATCCGCCACCTTCTTCTTTGTTTCTGCCTTAAGGGATATCTGTTCACTTTTAAAAAGGAAATCGGCCAGCTTCATATTCCTATTTACCAGTTCATAGTGAAAATCAATAAACCCGTGGAACTTTTCGTCAAACCCGACTGCCGATTGAACCCGGTCGTTAAGGGAAGCTATATAATGCTCTAAGTTAAAATCCACCATTTGGAAAAAGAGGTCTTCTTTATTCTTAAAGTACTCGTAAATGGTACCCTTGCCAATACCGGCACGCTGGGCTATCTCTCCCATATTGGCATTGTGAAAGCCCTTATCGGAGAAAACTATGGTAGCGGCTTTCAGTATTTCCTTTTCCTTGCCCCTTTGATTTGTCGCCATTCCATAAAACCTCCTTTTTAAGCCGACGACGGTTTTTTCCTGAACTTCTGAACTAAATCGTCAAAAAGGGTATATATAACGGGCACCACTAACAACGTAAGTACGGTAGCAAAGGATAAACCGCCTATTACCGTCACAGCAAGGGGCAACTGTAATTCCGCCCCTTCACCGATCCCCAGAGCAAGGGGTACCAAACCCAGCACTGTAGTCATGGTGGTCATAAGTATGGGTCTTAAACGAACCGGACCGGCCTTAAGTATTGCCTCATCCCTGTCCATACCTTCAGCTCTTAAAATATTGATATAGTCAACCATTACAATACCGTTATTGACCACAACACCGGCCAATACGATCATCCCTATAAGTGCCGGAACACTCAAAGCAGTGCCGGAGGAAAGAAGACCGATAAAGCCACCGGTAAAGGCCAATGGCACGGTAAACATTATAATAAAGGGATGTAGCAACGACTCAAATTGTGACGCCATTACCATATAAACCAGAACTACACCCAGTGCCAAGGCCAGGGCCAGGTCGCCAAAGGCCTCTTTCATAGTTTCATACTCGCCGGTATAATCTATGGAATACCCTGACGGCATTTTATAATCCGCTAATCTTTCCTGTATATCCTTCATAACGTCGCCCAAAGGCCTGTCTCCCAGTGCAGCCGTTACTCTGGCCACCCTTGCCTGGTTGCTTCGATCTATCTGTACCGGACCTCGATCATACTCCAGTTTGGCAATATCCCCCAGGGGAACGACGGTTCCCAATGGGGATGCTATCAGTATATCCGACAAATCGTCAATGCTTAAGCTCTCTTCGTCGGGTACCTGTACCCTGACATCCAGTTCAGTTCCGTCTACCTTGTACCTGGTAGCTACAACGCCCTGAAGCTCGCTTTGTACGGCCGATGAAACCAAAGCCATGTTTATACCGTACTGGGCGGCTTTGTTTCGATCAAGAACCACCCTTAACTCAGGAACGCCTTCGGTTATACTGGAGCTCACATCCCTGGTGCCATCAACCTGTTCTACAATGCCCGTAATATCGTCGGAGATGGTTTCAAGCACCTCAAGATCATCTCCCGTGATATCAATTTGCACAGGCCACAAACCGAGGCTGATGGACCCAAACAAAGAGTCGCCGGTATCTACTTCTATGTTACATCCAGGTATTTCCTTTACCTTGGCCCTTATCTCATCACCGATTTCGCCCACGCTCCGGGTCATTTCTTCTAAAGGCTTTAGGACCAGGGTAACGCTGCCCCGATCACCGGAAGCACCGGTATAATCGGATAATAAGTCACCGCCGGTGGTGGCGTAAACGGTTTCAACCTCCGGTATGTCCCCGGCCAGGTTTTCTACCTGTTCAATGATTTTTACAGTTTCGGAATGGGTGGTACCCCTGGGCATGTTTATCGAAACGTTAATCTGTCCCTGATCGGCAGAAGGGAAAAACTCGGTACCCACTCTGGGCAACATCAGAACACTGCCCCCAAAGGCAGCGACAATAATGAGAATCATAATCGCACGATGGGACAGGGCCCACTGCAGTACCTTTTTATATCCCTTGTTTATCTTATCCAGCACAACATTTTTCTTATGAAAACTTTTACCGGTTAACAATTTAGAACACAACATGGGCACCAGGGTAAGGGCCACTATCAGGGACGCCAACAACGAAAAGGTCACCGTCAAAGCCAGTTCTTTAAATATTTCCTTTGTTATACCCTGTATAAAAATAATGGGCAAAAATACGCATATGGTGGTTAATGTAGAGGCGGTGATGGCCATGGCCACCTGGCCGCTTCCTTTCTCCGCGGCTTCTATCCGATCCTTGCCCTCCTGTCTCATCCTAAAGATATTGTCCAATACCACAATGGCATTATCCACCAGCATACCCACGCCCAGGGCCAAGCCGCCCAGGGATACCATATTCAAGGTAATTCCTGAAAAATATACCAGTATAAAAGTGGCTATAATGGATATGGGTATGGCCGATGCAATGACCAGGGTGGGCCTTAAATTCTTTAAGAAAACAAAGAGAATAATTATGGCCAGTATCCCGCCTATAACCGCATTTGAAGCCACATTTGAAATGGAATCCTCTATATATACGGACTGGTCCACTATGGTATGGATATCTAAGTCCTTGTTAGCATCCTTAATACTCTCAAGCTCTTTATTAACCTTCCGGGCAACGGAAACGGTATTGGCGTTGCTTTCCTTTTGTATGGAAACCGATAGGCTGTCCTGCCCGTTTATCATGGAATACTGATGGGATTCCTTTACCCCGTCTTCCACCCGGGCAATGTCGCCCAGTCGGAAAAATCCTCCGATTTGACTGGCAATTGAAATGTTACGGATTTCCTCCAGGGTCTTAAACTCTCCGGTGGATCTTACCGACAAATCATATTGACCGTCGGTTATAATACCGCCGGGTAAGTTGATGTTTTCCATACGTAAAACCTCTACCACCTGATACATGGACAAACCTTTGGCTGCCAACTTGTCAGGATCCACCACAACTTTAATTTCCCTCTGGTCCCCTCCGGTAACATTAACCGAAGCCACGCCGTCCACACGCTGCAGCCGGGGTTCTAGTACGTCTTCCACCCACGCTTTAACCTGGGCGATGTCCTTGCCCTGTAGAGATACCCCAAAACTCATAATGGGCATCATGTTAGGATCCAGTTTCAGCACCATGGGCTTGCTGACACCGTCGGGTAAAAACCCTCCTATCATGTCAAGCTTTTCCCTCATTTCCAGGGTGGCAAAGTCCATATCCGTACCCTGTATAAACTGTAATATGACCAACGAATTGCCCTCGGAGGATATGGAATTAATACTGTCCACATTACCAACGGTAGCCATGCTGCCTTCAATGGTCTTTGTTACCATTTCCTCCACTTCCCTGGGCCCGGCACCTGAGTATTGGGTAGATACCACGGCAATGGGCAGTTTAATATCGGGTAACAGATCTACATTTAACCGGGTTAAGGAAATGATACCCAGGATTATTACAACAAGTGTTACCATTAAAGTTGTTACAGGACGTTTTATGCTGAGTTCCCACATCTTCATTATTTTTCACCCCGGACTATCTGTACTTGGTCACCGTCTTCTAAATAGGCCTGTCCCTTTGTTACCACGGTGTCACCGGATTTTATGCCCGATATCACCTCTACTCTTTCCTCGCTTTCCAAACCTATTTGTACTTCCCTTTTATAGGCCCTGTCCTCCTCTACTACGAAAACATAAGTCTTATCGGCTTCCCGGATAAGAGCAGCCTTGGGTATTGTTAGGACCCTTTCTTTTTTGCTGACAACAAAGCTTGCCCGGGCAAACATGCCGGGTTTGATATCATCATTTTCATTTTCGATTTTAATTGTTACCGGATAGGCCAGGGTTCTTTGGTCAGGAACCGGTCCTACGGTATGGACAACACCCGTTAGCGGCTGGGGACCCAGAGCATCAATAAAAACGTCGACGTTTTGGCCTTCTTCTATGCCCACAATATCTCCTTCCAGAATGTTAACATCCAACAAGAAACTGCTGGTATCAATGACGGTAACGGGAGGTACCGCTTGGGAGGCTATTTCTCCTTCCTCGACGGACAATGTGGCTACCGTTCCGTTTATAGGAGACCTCAACTTTAAATTGTGCTGGGCACTCTTGGCCACATCCAGCCCCGCCTTGGCTTGTTCCAACTGGGCATCCAGTTCCTCATCGGAAGGTAGGGTTTTAATGGTACTCTCCAGGGATTTTTCCATACCTGCCAGTTCAATCTTTTGGGCCGAAAGGCTTTTTTTCCGGTTTTCAAGGTCGGCTCTATTGATATTTATCTCCTCCAAGGAGGCATGATACATATCCTCGGTTATCATTTCATTTGCTAGGGCTTGGTCCAGTTCCTTTACGGACTTTTCCACTTCCTTAAGCCCCTGGTCTATCTCTTTTATACTCTCTTCGATGGCCTTTAAATTATCGGATACTTTTTTTATATCCGCCTTCAGGTCTTTGGACTTCTTCTTGGCGGAATCCACCGAAATTTTTGACGCATTATAGGCCGCCTGAGCCTGGGCTACCTGTAGCTCCACTTCTCTGTCGTCCAGTTCTATAAGAACATCGCCCTTTTCCACCTGCTGGCCCACATTTACATGGACCTTTTTCACCTCACCCGGTATCTTAGGAATGATAACTACATCCGAGATAGGGCGAATCCTGCCTGAAAACTCTTTGCTAACAGTCATGTCCTCCGTTCTGGAAACCTCCGTTTCTACAGGCACGGTTTCATCGGTCTCAGTGGGCTCGTCTTCCTGTTGATATAAAAAACTGTCGCAACCCGAAACAAACAAAGCTAAAACAACAATCAGCGCCACTACCAACACAACCCGGCTCGCCATTTTTTTTAACATGATCCATCACCTTTCAGTTATTTTTGTATAATCATCCAAAATCCATTTAATCCAGCATATAAGTTTTTTATTGTATATAACGTCATCCGGGCACAATCCTAAATTCTACGTCCGCCAGACGCCGTTCCAGCCGTCTTACGATATTATCATTCCTTTTATCCGGTGGCTGGCCAAGCACCATAGCGGTTATCTCGGTTTCCTTTGCAAAATTAACCAGGGTATCCACTATATTTTCAGAACGGAGCACTGTCATATCCGCACCCACATCCTTGGAAATGCTGAACAGATAGTCCAATGCCTTACCTTCATCAGGATTCCCCAAAAAACTTTCACCTATTCTGGCTACATGAACAACAAAAAGTTCCCCTTGTTCCTTGTCGGCAATTTCCCTTCCCAGTCTTATCAAACGCTCGCAATGCCTTTGTCTGGTGACACACACCATTACCCTATTTCTTTTTTTCATATACAAACCCCTTAATTATAAATCCAAATTATTATTTGCATTGAGCACAGTGCAACAAGAATAACGATAAATGTACAAATATGGTAAAGAATACAAAAACATGTACAAAAAATCTGACCGAATGTTCGGTCAATCCGTATTATACAAGTATTATGTTCCATTGTCAACGATGCCATTAGTCCGTCGTCAAACGGATGTACCGGTATAATGCCTCAAATAGAGATGTCAAGCATTTACACCAATAACTCTTCCAGTCCTTCTAAATCTTTAATCGTCAGGCTGTTTTTATTAAAATCGATAAAACCCTCATTCTTTAGCCTTATAAGTTCTCTGGATAAGGAAGGTCTTTGAACGCCCATTTGTTCGGCCATGGCCTTCCTCGAAAGGTTGAGTTTTAATGTAAGGTTTTTTTGTTTATTGTATTCTTCCAGAATAAAATTACATACCTTATGTCTTAGAGTTTCTAGGGATAGTTCCTTTATCTTCCGGTTGAGCATGAGTATCTTATTGGACAGCAGTCTCATAAAGTTTTCCAACACCACAGGGTTAAATCTGCAAAAATTTATAATATCCTCCTTGGTTATATACATTATTCTTGTGTCCACTGCCGCCACTACCGTTGCCGGATATACACGGGTATTGGAAAAGATTATGGCCTCGCCGAATATCTTACCGGGCCCCAGCCGGGCCAGGGTTACCGTTTTACCGGAGGCATAGATCTTTTGTATGTGTACCTCCCCCTCTATTACAATGGCCAATGCCCTGCATTCTTCCTCTTCCACCGCCACCACTTCATCCCTTTTATACAGTTTAACAGTATATTGGGCCTTTGACAGCAGTTCAAGAATTTCAACATTGTTGAGTCCTTTAAACAAAATACAATCCTTTAAAATCCCATAGCTACATTCCATACCATCACCCTTAAAAAATTTTTCAATCGGTAACATATGTTACCGATTCGGTTCTTTTATATTACTATAATATAAATACAAAAACAACGGTCGACGGTTTTTATACCACGGAAAAACTTCAACCTTTGTAATCTTAACCAATAAAATAAGGAGGAGAAAAAATGATTAGGAAGATAATAGAAATTGATGAAAATAAATGCAACGGTTGTGGCCTGTGCGTGGATGCATGCCATGAAGGTGCTATTGAATTGGTAAACGGTAAGGCCAAGCTGGTAAGCGATCAATACTGTGACGGTTTAGGGGATTGCCTACCGGCCTGTCCCGTGGATGCAATCAAGATAATTGAAAGGGAAGCCGATCCATACAGCCAGGAGGCAGTAGACCAGCTAAAGAAGAAAAAAGAGAAGAAAAACAAAGCATCGACCGCCATGCCCTGCGGATGCCCCGGCAACATGGCAAGAAAAATAGAAAAAAAGGACGAGCCAAAGACAAAAACTGTCGTTAATGATGAAATCGAAAATAAGAACAGTCGTCCTTCAGAGCTGCAACAATGGCCGGTACAATTGAAATTGGTAAATCCCAGAGCGGATTATTTCAAAGGGGCCAACCTGTTGGTAGCCGCTGACTGTACCGCCTTTGCCTACGGTGATTTCCACAAAGACTTTATTAAGGATCATATTACCGTCATAGGCTGTCCCAAACTGGATGATAACCAATACTACACCGAAAAACTTACCGAGATACTGTCAAACAACGATATCAAGTCCATTACGGTGGTAAGAATGGAAGTCCCGTGCTGCAGCGGTATCGTGAACGCCGTCAAGCAAGCAATGCTAAACAGCCAAACCATAGTACCCTACAGGGAAGTGGTTATAAGCATTGATGGAAAAATAAAATAACCAAAGAGGAGGAAAGTAATATGGACAGAGCAATGTTTTGTTATCAATGCGAACAAACGATAGGAGGCAAGGGCTGCATAAGGGCGGGGGCCTGTGGTAAGGATGCCAAGACGGCCAACCTGCAGGACCTTCTAATCCACCAACTGAAGGGAATAGGGTATTACGGTCAAAGGATATTGGAAAAGAACGGCGTCATTGATGACGCTACCCATAAATTCGTGATGGATGCCATATTTGCCACCCTCACCAACGTAAACTTTGATGCCCAAAGATTTGTAGAATATATCAATAAGGCGGATGAGGTTAAGGAAAGCTTAAAGGCCAAGGCAGGCGGCCCATCCCAGGATGCACCGCCGGCAGCCCTTTACAGGGTACCTTCAACCATGGAGGAAATGCTGAAGGACAGCAGAAATGTAGGCATTATGGCCGATGAAACCTTAAACGAGGACATACGTTCCTTGCGGGAGCTGTTGACATACGGACTAAAGGGCCTGGCTGCCTACACCCACCATGCCTTTGTACTGGGCAAAAGCGACGACAGCATTAACAATTTCTTTTACAAGGCTCTGGCAGCTACAATAAATAATGATCTGACAATAAATGACCTATTGAACCTAAACCTGGAATTGGGTAGGGTAAACTTTAGGTGTATGGAACTGCTGGATGAGGCAAACACCACCATTTACGGTCACCCCGAACCTACCGAGGTACTCATCACCAGGAAAAAAGGACCCTTTATTATAGTATCCGGCCACGACCTTAAGGACCTGAAACAATTGCTGGAACAAACTCAAGGTAAGGGAGTTAACATTTATACCCACGGTGAAATGCTGCCCTGCAATGCATACCCGGAGCTTAAAAAATACAAACACCTCATAGGCAACTACGGCGGGGCATGGCAGGACCAGCAAAAGGACTTCGACGGTATCCCGGGCTGTATAGTCATGACCACCAATTGTATACAAAGACCCAAGGACAGCTATAAAGACCGTATCTTTACCACAAGCGTGGTAGGCTGGCCTGGGGTTGCCCATATAGAGGAAAAAAACGGGGTAAAGGACTTTACACCGGTTATTCAAAAGGCCCTGGCCCTCGGAGGCTGGAAGGAAGACGAGGAAGAAAAGAAAATATTGGTGGGCTTTGGCCGAAATGCCACCCTGGCCCATGCGGATAAGATAATCAAGGCGGTAAAGGAAGGCCAGATAAGACACTTCTTCCTAATCGGGGGCTGTGACGGTGCAAGACCGGGCAGAAACTATTATACAGAATTTGCCGACAAGACACCCAAGGACACCGTTATACTAACGCTGGCCTGTGGCAAATACAGGTTTAATAAAAAGGACTTCGGTACGGTGGCCGGACTGCCCAGGCTGTTGGATGTCGGCCAATGCAACGACGCCTACTCCGCGATCAGGATAGCCCTAGCCCTGGCAGATGCCTTTGACTGCGGGGTAAATGACCTACCCCTGTCCCTGATACTGTCGTGGTACGAGCAAAAGGCGGTGAGCATTCTATTGACGCTGCTGGCCCTTGATGTCAAGAATATTTACTTAGGTCCCACCCTACCGGCCTTTGTTTCGGAAAACGTACTCAAGGTGCTGGTGGACAAGTTCGGCTTGAAACCCACCTCCACACCGGATAACGATCTTAAGTCCATCTTAGGATAGATACTCGGCCAATACCATAAAAAAGAATATAAAAAGGCCTCGGTTATATAACCGAGGCCTTTTTCTTTTAATCAGAATCTACTTTTCCCAAAGAAGAACGGCTTCCGAAGCTGCTTTTGCAAATTCTTCAGGGATCATATGGGCAAGGGTCCTATAATCACCAACCAAATAGTACACGGCTGCTATATCCTCATAGGAGTGGACTTTTTCCCTGTGGTTGTTCAAACCAGCCATCGTTCTGTTTCCGACGGAGAGTTTGTACTGGTTGTTGTCTTTTTCCGGTTTTGAGAGATACCTGGTCCAGATGGAATCTGTGTAATACACATAGAGAACATCTTTTTGTACACCACCCTTTTCAATTGCCATGGTAAGTCCATAACTGTTTCACTGTCAATTAACTTTTGCTCAAACCATTCACTGTCAAAGTCCATATAAGGTTTGTTTGTAATATGCTTTTTTCTCTTATAAAGGGAAAAGTAAGTATTCCTTGCTATCTGACACAACCAGACCCGAAGTTTGCATTGCCCTTTAAAGTTATCTATGGCCTTCAAAGCTTTGAAAAAGGTTTCCTGGGTAATTTCTTCCGCCAGGGCCTCATTTCGGGTCAATGACAGTGCATATTTATAAACGTCGGTAAAATATTGACAGTATATCTCTTCAAATTCGGTCACCATTTCACCCCGCTTCTATATATAAGACTTGGAACATCCGGTTTCGTTACAAACTTTTTGGAAAAATTCAGCATGCCGACTTCGGCATGCTGAATGGAAAAAATTTATTCAATCTTATTTATGTCATAGGGGGTTACCTGATATACATAGAAGTTCAGCCAATTGGAAAACAGCAAATTGGCGTGGCCTCTCCACGTTACCACCGGCATCTTAGAAGGATCGTCATCGGGAAAATAATTCTTGGGTATGCTAATATCCAAACCCTTTTCCACATCCCGTTCATATTCGCCCTTGAGGGTTAAAGGATCGTACTCCGAATGTCCGGTTACAAATATCTGCCGCCCGTCCTTAGTGGCAACGATATATATACCCGCCTCATCGGACTCCGATAATATTTCCAGTTCGGGAACCTTTTCTATATCCTCTCTCCGAACTTCGGTATGCCGGGAATGGGGTGCATAAAACACATCGTCAAAGCCCTGGAGCAGCTTGCAATTCTTTGTAACCCTGTGGGGAAAGATGCCAAACATTTTCTCTTTGAGGGGATACTTTGGAATACCAAAGTAGTGGTACAGCCCTGCCTGGGCGGCCCAGCATATGTGGAGGGTTGAAGTAACATTATGGAGCTTCCAGTCCATAATTTCCTTAAGTTCTTCCCAGTAGTTGACCTCTGTAAAATCCAACTTTTCAACGGGTGCCCCGGTGATTATCATCCCGTCGAACTTCTCGTGCTTTATCTCGGAAAAGGTCTTATAAAAGGCGATTAGATAATCCTCCGGCGTGTTTTTGGACTTATGGGTCTCGGGATGGAGAAATACCACTTCAACCTGCAGGGGTGAATTGGCAAGCAGCCTTAATATCTGTATTTCGGTGACTATCTTTATGGGCATGAGATTTAAGACAGCTATCCTCAAGGGACGGATATCCTGTTTATATGCCCGGCTCTCGCCCATTATAAAAACATTTTCATTATTAAGTATTTCAATTGCTGGATGGTTGTCACTAATTTTTACCGGCATTATATTCCTCCATAGTCATTTATAAGTATTCCCATATGTTTTGTCGGAATTTATGGCAATCTCTCTGCAAGTTTTATGTGTATTATATAATTTTTCATTATATAGTAAAGCATTGCATCAAGTCAAATAATTAACCAAAGAAAAAAGGCCATTGGCCTTAAATTTTAACGGGAATCTTTATCGTTAACCTCTATCAGTACCTTTTCCGTCTGTTTTGTATCATACCTTGGGGTGATAATTATATATTCCCTGCCGGGACTGTAGGCATAAAACTGGGCAGTCGTCCTGTATTGACCGCATACTTTATTTTGGCTCAGTTGTTTTATGGTATTTCCTTGGAAGGATATATCAACCTGGTTACCATGGTCATTACCCACCAGCACCAGGTAGTGACCCACCTGTACCTCGACGCGTTTTGTGGTTAATGCAATCTGCCCGGCACCGTTAATGCGATAGGGTATGAAATTATATACCATTTCATAGTTTTTATGGTTACTGTCCTTCCAGATAACCACCAGCAAATTATAGTCTTTGCCCATCATCTGGTCTATAGGCAGAAAATCCGTAAAGGACGATGTTTGGATGCCCGCATTGGCACCATTCTGCTCACCGGTGCTTCCGGCATGATACTGCTCATCCGCGCTTAAAGAAGAATTACCGACCTGTGGTGCAATATCGGATGACATGCCCTTTCTTAATCCGGGCACCCATAACATAATGGCAATACAAACCGCCACGGCACCTATTATCGGCACCAGCCTTTTGAGCCTGTTGCCCACCTGCCACCTGCTTTTGACAACTGCTTGGGAAATTCTGCGGTATACCTTTTCCCTGAAATCTTCACCGCTCCATTTGCTGAAGAAGCGGTGGGCTTCATCCTTTGCAGCCTTAAGCATTCTGTCCAGGTCCTTATCATCCAATAATACCCGCCTCCCCGGATAATACATCCTTGAGCATCTTCCTGGCCCTGCATAAACGGGTCCTCACCGTACTTTCCCCAATATCCAGGATCCTGGATATTTCAACGGTTGACATCTCTTCAAAATAATATAATACCGTTACCATTCTATACTTTATCGGCAGATCCATAACCTTTTGGAATACTTCTCCTCCCTCTATCCTTTCCAACAGCCTATCTATAGGATCCTCACCGCTTTCCAGGTGCTTGGCGTTATCCAGTGTAAACACCCGCCTTGAATAAGCAGATCGTATATAATCCCGACATAAGTTTACGGTTATCCTATATATCCACGTATAGTAGGAACTGTCGTGACGAAAGGTGTCCAGGTTTTGATACACACGACAGAATACTTCCTGGGCAATATCTTCAGCCAGATGTCTGTCCCTGAGATGGTAATATGCCAGCTTTACCACCTGTTTTCCAAACCGCCGCATTAAGTATTCCAATTGTTTTGAAGGCTGGTCCTGGTATATATCGGTACTATCAGTCACAACTTCCACCACAAATCACCCTTTATTTTTTGGGATTCAATTTTACTCGATATTTCTGATAGTATTATACCATACCAAACCCAAAAGAGCTTAACTTAAGTTTTGCCATCCTTTTAATCTAGAAAACTATTGTATGCACACCTTTGTAGAAACTTCATGTACACACTCTTTGCAGCACCGCACAGTATATAACGGTAACATGGATTATTAAGCCCTTATTTCCTGCCTCATGAAAACGATATATGACAGGGCAAAGCAAATCATGGTAGCGGCTATTAACGATGTTATATGGGGCCAAACCAACAATACGCTCTGGCCTAAGGGTAAGGTTCCCGGTATTGCCCCTTCTGCCTGGGTAACCAAAATGGGACCCAATACCCTGATAGCGGGATTGAGTATGGTAGCCGTGGCTTCGTCATACAATATCGACGGTGATATTCGGGAAATATTTTGTTGCAGATGCTGGTTTTTCAATATAAGTGTAGCCGGCGATGATTCATCTATGGGAACAATTGCATTGGCTATAAGTCCCGCCAGCAAACCCATAAATATTGCAAAGAACAACCATACCGCTATACCCGCAAGGGCGGATGTTGCCGTCTGCCTAAACAATAATGAGAAAAGCAGGGACAAGCAAAGCCACAGGGACATATATATGATGGTGATGACTATAAACAGCAGCAGCCTTATTACTTCTTCAAGGCTTGGAGGAATACCCGTCAGTATAATCCCCAACCCCCCCACGGCTAAAACCAGGGCTACTGTCATTATGCTCATCACCGTAACACCGGCTAAAAATTTGCCGTTTACCACCGCATCACGGTGTATGGGCTGGGCCAGAACCCTACTTAGCGTTCCCCGGGTCTTTTCTCCGTTGATGGCGTCAAACCCCAATGACAGACCCACCAGGGGACCGAGAAAGGAGATAAAAGCTGCAAAGGAGGGCAGGGCTTCACCGCTGCTGGAAAATAATTTGAGAAATACAAAATCATTCCCCTCTTCCATCACCGCTTCTCCGATACCGAGGCTTGCGCTGTAAACACTGGCTATACCCGTCACGGCTATTAACAGCAGTACAATCAGAAACCTTTTGCTTCTGAAATGATCTGCCAGTTCTTTTCTATATAAGGCACGCAAACCTTTTCTTTTCAGCTCTCCATAGTCATCCTGGGGCTCTTCATCCTCCAATAACACTTTGTACAACCATTTAAGTTTCTCAGCAATTGTAGTCCCCACGCTCATTTAATCACCCCTTCACCGGCAAAATACTGACTGTAAATATCGTCCAGATCCGCGCCTCTTAATCTTAAATGCATTAGTGAATAGCCTTTGCTGTTTATGGCTGCAACCAGCTCCTTGCGAATATCCTTTTTGGATGTTATGGTGAAAAGTCCCGCCTGGTATTTTATATCATCTATGGCGTCAAAACCCTTAACAAGGCTTAGAAAATCTTCCTTTTCACAGTCTACCCTTATTTCCAGTTCCTTGGGTTTACCCTCGGACACCTGTTCCGCCAGATTTTCAATTTGTCCACAGGCTATGAGCTCGCCCCTGACGAAAATACCTACTCTGTTGCAAATCTGTTGTATTTGGTGGAGCAAATGGGACGAAATTAATACGGTCCGCTTATCTTCGATGGACAGCTGGGTGATTATTGATAACATTTGTTTGACGCCTTCCGGGTCAATGCCCAAAGTAGGTTCGTCCAGAATTACTATCTTGGGATCTTTAATTAGAACATCGGCTATACCCAACCTTTGACGCATACCCCTGGAATAGGTGCCCACTTTATTATCTGCAGCCTCCGTCAGCCCCACCCGTTCAATGAGCATATCTATTCGCTTTTCTAATTTATCGGGGTCCATTCCGTTTAACTGACCGGTATACCGTAGGTTCTCTTTACCTGTTAAATCTTCATAAAACCCCACGTTGTCGGGGAGATATCCAACGACACTTTTAACGGCCATGGGATTTCGGGTACAGTCATATCCTTCGATGTAGGCCTTTCCCTCGGTAGGTTCGGTAAGGCCGAGAAGCATAAGGATGGTTGTAGTCTTTCCCGCTCCGTTTGGCCCCAGTAGCCCGAATATCTCCCCTTTATAAATTTCCAGATTAAGCTTATTTACAGCAGTAAAGCCATTATACCTCTTTGTTAAATTTTCTGTTTTAATAACAACGTTATTTTCCTTCATGTTTATCGTCTCCCGAATACCCTGAAAATATATAGCAGGCCAACCACTATAATCAAAATTATAATCACGCCTACTATACCCCAGGTGGTAGGAGTTTTAACCATTACTCTAAGTTCTGTTTCGCTCTGGGTTTCGGTTGTATTTGCGGTTAATTTTACCACATAATCACCTGCGATGGCCTTGCTATCCGGTTTTATAATAGCCTTAATCTGCTGGGTTTCGCCGGCTGCCAGGCTATCCACTTTGTCGGGCGAGAAGGTAACCGACCAGTTCTGAGGTTCCGAAGAGTTGAAACTTATATCCTTTAAATCAGCACTGCCTTCATTTTTAATATTTAAAGTAACGGTCTGCTCCTTTCCCGCATGGGCCTCTGCGTTAAGCCTGCCGGTAGGTGTGGTTAGGGTCATTTCGTACGTACCGGTAATTACAAGCTGTAGTTCGGAAGTTAAAGTTTCTTCAGGCGATTGTGCTGCTATGGGTATGTCATAGGTTCCCGCCTTGGTCTGCTTCGCCGGTTTAACCTGTACATCAAACTGCTGGGTTCTTCCCGGTTCAAGACTTATACTGGCAACCTGCCTTTGGTCTTGTTCATAAGCCGGTATAAATGAAACCTCCCAACCTTCAGGCACGTTGGCACCCAAACTGTAGGTACGTTCCTTAGAGCTTTGATTGGTCAGTGAAACACGGAAATTAAAGATGGCACTGGACGGGCCCTCAAGTTTCTGGTATTGAGCCACCAACTTGCCCGAAACATGGGTTTCTTCACTGACGGCTAAATCAAGGGTTAAAGTGTCACTGGCACCCTGACCGGTGGCTTTTAAATTTATCTTATAACTTCCTTCAGATACTTCCGAAGGAACCTGTACCTTAAAATACAAGTCGTCCAATCCTTCGAGCTCTTCCTCATCGGAACCCGGTGTGCTTGCAAAAACCCTATGGATTACCCTTCCGTCGCCTTCAAAAAATCCCGACCACCCCTGGGGCATTGATTCAACTGACAATTCCACGACCCGGGACGGTAATCCGGAACCGATGACTTTCAAGGGAAACTCAATGGTCTCTCCGGGCTTTACCGTAACCCCTGGAAAAGCAGTACTCAAGGTAAGAGTGCCCTGGGCCTTGACCGTTTGCTGTACCTGGAACATGGGCAAAATCAATAGAATAAAGACAACAAACAACGATAGAGAAATCTTTGGTAAATTTTTTCGCAAACTTTTATACATTATAATCCTCCTTTTTGGAAACATATATTCATAGTGTTAGACGAAGGAACAAAATAAAGTGCTACAAAAATTTATAAGATAAAAGACGAGATTTACCCTTATCCCTGTAAACCAACAATTTATTTGGCACCCCAGCAATTCCCATGATTTTAAGCCTTGTCTTTTTGCCACTCTTTTTATGCCTCCATTATATATGACTAATATCCTACATAGAGCTGTACTCCCATAAGGCATCATCTACCGCCTTTAAGTTTTGGCAGGGTGTATCCTTGGGAATTTCGCACCCCGCCATAATAAAGGTGGTTTGGTCGGCTACATCAAGACATTTAAAGACCGCCTCCCTTATAGACTGGGGATGCCCTTGCAATACCACCGCAACCGGATCGAAATTGCCACAGGCGCTGCAATAACCCCTAAACTTTCGACAGGCCGTTTCAAAGTCTACCATCCAGTCTATATCTATGATGTCGGCACCGGTCAACCTGACATGATCGAGTATGGGCTGTATGTTACCGCATATATGAAGGCGGGCCAGTGCGCCCATATCGTGTATGGCTGCAAAGAGTTTCTGTTCCAATGGGAGTACATATCTTTTATACAGTCTGGGACCTATTAAGGAGGCTGCAGCATCCCCCACTCCGATAATATCGGCTCCGGCTTCTATCTGGGCCTTGGCACAGGCTATGGCGGTATGTACGCATATCTCCATTATTTCCTCAAGCATATTGGGATTGTCATAAAAGTCCATCATTACATTTTTCATACCCCTAAGATCGGTAGCCTCTGCAATAGGACCCTCCACCCATCCCATTATGGGATATTCATCACCGGCTTCCTTTTTATACAGTTCCACAGCCTTTATCCTATCCAGCATACGGGTAGACGACCACGGATCAAAGGGTTTTAGTTTTTTCATATCCTGGATCGACTTGATGAAAATTTCTTTGCTAAGGGGCAGCCCGTCATGGGGAAACTCGATCTTTGCACCGTAGTCATAGGTTTCCCGGTAGGCATCGGACATGGTATTCAATAAATCAATGCCGAAGGCCTCATTAGCTTTAAGATTTGCTTCCACCAGCACTCTGTAATCCAAGCAGAAACGGTCATAGGGCTTATTAATAAACTTAGCCGCAAAGCCCATTAATATGTTGAGGTTGGGAGCTCGGTCCACCGGCAAACCCCTTAACCGGTTGAAAAACCTTTCCCTCGCATTCATAGGAATCCCTCCTTTTATTTAATTAAACGGTTTAATTATATATTATTATATTTGGTATTAAATTATGAAGTCAACAATAAGAACATACAGGTTATTTTCTCTTTGTTATACAAATTGACAAAGCCAATGCATAACTATATAATGGGAAAAGAATTTGTTAAATGGATGAATTAACAGGAGGAGTGTCGTGGCAAAACAAGGAGCAAATCAACTTTCAATAAAAACCGATAATAAACTGTTGGTGCTTCAAACCATTCAAAAAAAAGGTCCCATATCCCGGGCCGACCTGGCAGAAATAACCGGTCTTACCAAAGCTGCCATCACTAATATAACAACGGACCTTTTAAAGGAAAACTGTATAAGGGAGACGGGATCAGCCTCCACCCCACTGGGCAGGCGGCCAATTCTTCTGGACATAAACCCAGGTTATTGCAGCATTTTGGGACTGTACCTGGCAAGGGACTTTTATACCGTCATTCTTACGGATTTTAGCGGAAAAATCCTGGCCAAAACGACAAACCGTTTTGACGGACCGGAAACCCAGTCAATGATGTTAAAGGCAGTTACCTCAGCAACAAATAAGCTGTTAAGAAATCAGTCCCCACCTGTACTGGGTATGGGCATAACCACCATAGGCCCCTTGGATTCCATCGGAGGCATGATTCTCGCGCCAAAGGATTTCCATGGCTGGCATGATATCCCCATCGTACAAATATTACAGGACACCTTCAACATACCGGTTTTCCTGGAAAACGATTGTAATGCCAGTATCCTGGCGGAAAAACTGCTGGGAAAATTCAGGGATGAAAATAATATGGTGTACTTAGGCGTAGAAAACGGCGTGGGATCAGGAGTAATTATAGACGGCAAGCTATACAAGGGGGATGAGGGCTACGGCGTGGAATTAGGCCATACAACAGTGGATATTAACGGGCCTCCATGTACTTGCGGCAATACAGGCTGCCTGGAAAACTACCTTAAACTGCCCCATATAGTCAAGCAGGTAAAAATTGCCCTGGAACTCGGGGCATCGTCCAGTATCCTCCAAGGGGACATATCCTGGGAAATAATCATTGAGGCAGCCCGTCTGAAGGATGAAGTGTCCCTTAAGGCCATTGACCATATCCTTCGCTATCTAACGGTCGCCGTGGTAAATGCCATAAATATTTTTGATCCCTCCGTAGTAATTCTGGGCCATAACCTGGTATTGGCAAAAGATCTAATCCTGCCCAAGCTAAAACAAACGGTCAAAAATTTTTACTTGACCAGAAATTATAAACAGGTAAGAATAGAATGTTCATCTTTTTTAAACCATGGACCCATCTTTGGTGCCGTTGCATTGGTACTGGATAAGTTATATTCGGGAAAAATAGATTTCATGTTAAAAAAACAGCCATAAGCTTATTTGGCAAAAAAATAACCGAAAGCTTATCATCCGTAACCAAAGAAAGAACCCATCCTGGCTCGGGAAGGGTTTTCAATTATTGTTGTCTGTATTGGAGCTCCTGTCCTTTAATATACTGCTTCCTCTGCTGTAGGCTTTTGAGCACGTTTTCTAAATCCCTGGCCAATTTTTCAAATGTTTATTTGGCCTGCCGGTCGTAAATTTTCAAGGCAAAGGTCTTCATTGTGGCGGCAGCGCTTTAGACCTGTGCTATTACCTGCTGTATCTGGGTACCTACGGTCATGGGATCACCCACCTTCCGACACTTCGTGGTTTAACCCTTTGGCTTAAAAATCAAAGCGGCAATAAAAGCAAATATTATCGCTGCCGATATACCGGCACTGGTTACTTCAAAAATACCGGTCAATACCCCTACTATACCCGTCCTCTCTGCTTCTAACAGGGCACCCTTTACCAATGAATTGCCGAAACTGCTAATGGGCACCGACGCCCCGGCCCCTGCAAACTTAATAAGCGGCTCATACAATCCCAGCCCACCCAAGATGGCTCCTACTACCACCAAGGTGCAGGTCATATGAGCGGGGGTAAATCTAAAAACATCCATTAAGATTTGCCCGATGACACATATACCGCCACCCACTAAAAATGCCCAAATAAACTTATCCATTTAAAGCACCTGCCTTATTCAAATCATCTCTATGGCTACGGCATGGGCGATACAGGGTATGCTCTCCTTTTGCTGGTAAGACATGGGCGACATTAGAGCCCCTGTAGCAACAATAAGTATTTTTTTTAGCTCGCCCCTCCTCATGCGGTTAAGGAAATGGCCGTAGGTAACAACAGCCGAACACCCGCATCCGCTGCCGCCGGCTAACACGTTTTGATCCTTGTTGTAAATCATAAGGCCGCAATCGGTAAATATCTCCGGCTTTATTTCCACACCGTGCTTGTTCAGCAAATCGCCGGCGATGTCATGGCCTACGCTGCCCAAATCACCGGTGGCTATTATATCGTAATAGGACGGCTCCCGCTGCATGTCCCGGAAATGGGCTTGGATAGTGTCCACCGCCGCCGGCGCCATGGCTGCGCCCATGTTAAAAGGATCGGAAAGCCCCATATCCACCACCCGGCCGATGGTAGCGGCGGTTAGCCTGGGCCCGTCGCCCTGCCGGGCCACCACTGCCGCCCCGGCCCCGGTCACCGTCCACTGGGCGGTGGGGGGTTTTTGGGCGCCGTATTCGGTGGGGTACCTGAATTGTTTTTCCGCCGCCGCGTTATGGCTGGACGTTGCCGCCAAAACATAATCCCCATATTTGGTATCCACTATCAAACCCGCCAATGCCAGTCCCTCCATAGAGCTGGAACAAGCGCCGAACAGCCCCAGATAGGGAATACCTAAGGTACGGGCGGCAAAGCTGCTGGAAATTATCTGGTTCATCAAATCCCCACTGAGGAAAAACTGTATATCCTCTTTCTTTTTTCCCGCCTTTTGGATGGCCGTCTCACAGGCTTCTTCCAGTAATCTCCTTTCCGCCTTTTCGAAGCTGTCCTGACCCATCCACAAATCGTCATGGAGGATATCAAAATCCTCGGCCAGGGCGCCCCTGGCTTCAAAGGGTCCGCCCACTGCAGCCGAACCGACTATCACCGGTTTTGTTTCAAAAACCCATGATTGGTGTCCCTGCAGCATTTACATCCCCCCTAATCTCTCTATGGCGATTTTTATTATTGCCACTATAAAGGCGGAGAAAACGCCGTAGACTATAACCGGACCGGCCAGTTTAAACATGTTTCCGCCAACGCCCAGGACAAACCCCTCACTGCGGTGTTCTATGGCAGACGAGGCCATGGTATTGGCAAACCCGGTAACCGGCACCGCCGAACCGGCACCCGCCCACTGTCCAATATGGTCGTATACCCCCAGACCGGTAAGAAAGACGGATATGATTATCAGAGTAGCCGCCGTGGGGCTGCCGGCGGTTACTTCGGTAAAGTTAAAATATGTCATATATAACCACTGAAGGAACTGGCCAATGGTACAAATTATACCACCTACAATAAAGGCCTTTACACAGTTTTTAAAAACCGGGCGCTTGGGTTCCTTGGATTTTGCAAAGGTTTGGTATTCTTTTTGAGCAGGCGTAAGTTTTTTCTTTTTCTTACTGGACATATTTACCACCTTCTACCTTAGTAAGTAGGGCTGGATCTTGAAGGATTGCTATCCAGTCATCCATTTTATATACCCTCTTATAAACCTTTATACTGGGGCTCCTGAAGTTCCAATGCACTAAGTCTTTTTTCCAAATCAGAAATAATATCATCGGCCGTGGCTAAAACTTCATTGTATACACCCCTGGTTTGTTCATCGCACCTTCGTCCCACAAACTACCCACCCTTTATCATCCACAAGGCTATTTGGGATAAAAGGGGAACATAGTACATATGCCCGTATAAATGCTTGTAAAGCATACTTAGTTTGTTTTCCCGTTGTTTACTATTATTATGGTTATATGATAAACATAAAATTCATTGCTTTTTTGATTTTACAATTTCTCCGCCGTGCTTCCTTTTTTAGGTTGGCTGCTAAAGTGACGGGAAAACCCTATTACTACTAAAATGCTTGGAATGTTTTCTTTTGTAAGGTAGCTGCTAAAGGCATACCTAAACCGTCTTAATCTTGTCGGATTTTTATGCTCAATGACCTCGATTTTGGAAATGCTAAGCCTACATTTGAACTTTTTGTTACCTGACCACAAGATAAAGGGCAAAAGAAAGATAGGTATATAAAAGCAAAGACGGCCGGCTATACAGGGAAATTATAAAGTAAAAAATGAGCCGTTAGAGTAAAAAATTTACCAAATTGCAGGGTTGAAAAACAGCAAGCCGATATAAAGCAAAAATATTGATCGGATTACATTGGTAACCAAAGAATGACAAGTAGACAGTAGATAAAAGTAAAAAGACTAAATTAAGAACATTTACGAGATGATAATCGGGTTAGGAGGAAAAATAGAGTATTAAAAAATAATAAATGTATAGTAATAAAAGTCAAAGAAAGTTGCCTCTTTAGCCCATCACTTTTATATGACCAAAGGGGTAAGGGTAACATTACTCAACAAAACATTACATGCTAAAACAGTTGCCATACATCAACCATTCAAAAAAGTTGACAAGGGATTGTATAGATAATATTATCAGTTTGAACAAAGAATCAGAAGGTGTGTTAAGATGAATGAAGATTTTGTACCGGCCTATAGACAGTTGATGGAAAACAATCAGCTAAAGGCCAGGGCGGAAAGGGCTAAACATCACCTGACGGAATGTTATTTATGTCCCCACCAATGCGGTGTAAATAGGGAAAAAGAATTGGGATTTTGCCGATCACCCCACGAAGTCATAATGTCCAGCTTTGGCCCCCATTTCGGAGAAGAAAGGGTGCTTGTGGGCTATAACGGTTCGGGTACAATTTTCTTCGGTTATTGCAATATGCGCTGTGTGTTCTGCCAAAACTGCGAACTAAGTTTTGGAGGACGGGGTTATAGAATATCAAATGAACAATTGGCCGAATACATGCTTTCCCTTCAGAATGATTACCAATGTCATAATATCAACCTGGTTACCCCCACCCATTTTGTAGCTAATATCCTGGAAGCTTTGTATCTGGCAGCCCAAAAAGTTTTAAACCTGCCCATCGTTTATAACTGCGGCGGCTACGAAAAAATAGAGACATTAAAACTTTTGGACGGGGTTATCGATATATACATGCCGGATTTTAAATACAACATAGAAGGATGGGGAGAAAAATATTCCAATGTAAAAAATTATCCGGAAGCGGCAAAAAGGGCATTAAAGGAAATGGATCGTCAGGTAGGGGGCTTGAAAATCGACAATCGGGGTATTGCATACAGGGGCATGTTAATCAGGCATTTAATGTTGCCCGGAAGTATTGAAAACACAAAGAAAGTTTTGAAATTTATAAAACAGGAACTGTCCCCCGGTTGCATGGTAAACCTGATGGACCAGTACCACCCGGCCCATCAGGCTTCAAAATACCATGGATTGTTAAAACCCCTGTCCCGTAATGAATTTTTAGAAGCTTATGTATATGCAAAAAAACTCGGCCTTAATTTATCCCAATAGCGTTTCTGTTATTTCTTTTTAAATACCCAAAAATATCTAGCCTCTGCTAAAATGGGCCTGTTGAAATTCCAACGCTGTTTGGTCCTATTCTCACTTCCCGGGTCATTTACAATGACCATGCCCTTTTCATCTATCCCCACCAAAACAATATAATGCCCGGTCCGGCTAAAGGTACCCCTTCTCACGGCCGCTACCGCGGGGTTACCCTTTTTTAATTCCCTGTAAACCTTGTCCCCCTGGGAGGGAGTGTATTCCTCCACCGTCAAGCCACAGGCCTCACCGATGTCCTTAAAGTGCTCTCCGGCGGTGCCCCCCGGCTGTCGGTGTCCCTCGGCAAGGGCATATCTCGATGTATCGATGGGGTCGATTATCCCGTCTTGGTTTAGGTCTATGATTTTGTTATATCCACCAAGGCCGGTTATAACCATGGCGGATGCCACCGGGCCACAGCCGCTGGAGTACATGGTCCTGCTTTGTTTGGATGACCAGTCATAGGCAATATTACCCCATTGGGGATCGAATTGATAAAACCTGGGTACCCCCATTATGGTTTCGTAGGGTTCCAGACGATAATCGGTATTTATATCCTTGGGCGCAGTCTTTATATAGTCGATATTCCGTTCAATCGCCATCAATTCCATTTCCGCCCGGGCCTGTTCTTCCTCCAGCTGGAATAACATCTCTTCCCTTTGCTTCATGTGAAGTTTTATATCCCTTTGCTGATCCTCTAGCTCCTTTATAATACGCCTCTGGTGCTCCATATCCTCCCGGATGGCAGCCTGCCTTTGTTGTATGTCTTGCTGGCGCTGTTTTATATCCTTTATTATTTCCCCTTCATAGTCGGCTACCAACCTGATAACCTCCAAACGTTTTATCAGATCGGACATATTTTCCGAATCAAAGATCAGCTCTAAAAACAATTGATGGGGTTGCATCATATATAAAGTCCTCAGCCTCTGGCCTAATACCTCCATTTGCTCATCCAACTGTTTCTGGGCATCGGCCAGTTGCTGTCGGGCATGGCGCAAACTTTCCTGATTGGTAAGCAGCGCCTGCTCGGTAGCCTCGAGCCTGCTTATTTTTTCATCCAATTCATTCTCCAGCTGTATAAGTTCCTCCGAAACCAGAGTCTGATTGGTAATTGACCTGTTTAATTGTGCTTTAAGCTTGTTTTTTTGCTCCTCCAGTTCATTTAGTAACTGTGTGGTTTTTCCCGATGCAGCCGCTACATTTGTGGTCAGTAAAATTACCAGAATAAAACATATAATCATGTAACCCTTTTTTTTCACCCAATTAGGCATTTTGCTCATTTTCATGGGCATAACCAATGCCTCCCCTTGTACACCAAAACACAACATCACCCTTTGTATAGTTAAGTTTATCTGACTAAACCATAATAATTTTTACACAGGCATTGCCGTTTATTATTTCCTGTCAAAGAAGGGGTTTTTGCCACCGGCACTTAGCGGTATACCATATATTATCTTTACATCCTCCCCTAACAGTTTCATTTCCTTAACGGCCTTGCCCACTGAAAACATTACCCTGTTGTCCACCCTTGCATCCGCTGCCACACTTACGGCAGAGCCTATTGCGATTCCTAAGTCGCCGGTGTTAAAAGCACAGGGATGGTCAGGATGCCTATCCTTTTCGTCGCAATTTTCAAAACCGCACATTCCGCAGTGGCTAAGCCCCATTGGTTTTATCTTTGTACCTATTAATAGGAGCACCTCGCCGTCCAGTATGTTATCGGCATCCCGTAGGAAAAATTGCGCACCTCTACCCTCCTCAACCATTTGCCGCATCTTCTGGGCTATTTTTTCCATGGTAGGCCTTTGGGCCACCGCGATAACAAGGTTGTCAACGCCTATGGCCTTAGGGGCTGTCCTAGCCGCCGTCATCATTTTTTTCGCAACATCCAGCAAGGACTCTTCCCTTACGTCTTCTTCACGAATTATCTCCATAACCTTTCCCTCCCCTCTTTCAAATATTATTTAAAATTAACAGATGCATGGTTCAGCTTAAAATCATCATGGCCAATCTTCATTCAAAATTATACCATAACAGCGATAAAATTCTACACTTATCCCCTATAATTTCCTGCATAAGAAGAAACAATATTTACTGATGGGCCCGTTTTATATAAAAGCGGATGTGTATAAAACCCCATGATTATAGCCAAGCCAGGAGGATTTTATAAAAGACAGGTCAAAAAACGCCCCTTCAACGGGAGCGACCGCTCCGGATTTTATTAACCAGCGTTCCCAAGGGAGGGGTATATATATGGATGGCATTGGTAGGACATCCTTCCTGGCAACAGCAGCATTTTATGCATTTGTCATGGTCTATTACTATCCCGTCCTCTTTTCTGATAGCCTTTGAAAGGCAATGTTCTATACACCTGCCACACATTATACAGTTTTTGTGTTTTACCACCATCCGCTGGTCAAACAGAGGTTTAAAGGGCAAACCCAGAAAATGAACGCCTATGAAATCGGCAGGGAATATTGATATTACTTTAAAGCCCTTTATCCTACATTCCTCTATGCTATCACCTAAAATACAAATATCCTCCAGCCTTGTACCGGGTATGGACAGATCGTCAGCCGCTTTGAATATGGGAAACCGGGAGGGGTTTTTACCTATGAGCTCCACCACCACCCGATCCAGGGCTATACAATTTTTGCCGGCCAGTATTACCTTGGTCTTTCTGGGCCTGCCGTTGGCCGGTCCGTTGCCGTCCATTCCTATTATACCGTCGAGTATATTAAGATCCGGGTTAACCGTTTGGGAAACCTCCACCAGCAGCCGGGCAAAGTTATGTATGCTGCCGGCCACCATATGCCATTTGAGCTTTACCTTACCGGCCACACAGCCAAAGAGGTTTTTAGTAGCCAAGGTAATTCCCATTTGGGCATGGGTTTTTAATTTGGGCAGGTTTATTATCCTATCGAACTCTTGCAATACCGTAGCGGTACAAAGATCCCTATACTTCCTGGGTTTTAGTCCATCTTCTTGCTGACTTACGGGCTTGTTTTCTTTGAACTCTAAATACTCAACATCATACTTTTTGAGTTTTTGGTCCAGGCCCAGTTTTTTAACCACGCCGTAGGCCGTTCCAAACATGGGACTGTCTCCGATGGCAATTTTACAATTGTAGTCCGACAGTATTTCCACCACCGCCGCAATAAAATCCGGATGGGTATTGGTGGCCGTCTCCACCGCCTTGGCCACAAGAAAGTTAGGTTTCAGTAATACCCTGTCCCCGCTTTTTACAACGGAACCAAATCCTCCTACCAGTTCCACGGCATGATTTATCTTGTCTTTTAAATACTTATCGTATTTATCCGCCTTAAGTAACCCGACCTTTATCATTAAACCCATCCCCTTTCCAACCTATCGTCTGTTTCTCCTGGATCCGTTTCCATTATGGGTCTGTTGCCAATTCTCACTGTATACGTTCCTTTATTACTTATCGTAAATCTTACCTGTGTCCAATCGCTTTCCATCTTATTGTCAATCTTAGATTCTTCTTTTCATTATAACAAATTTGTATATACTAAATACCGTATTTTGTCATACATTTTCCATATTGCCGTAATTATTAACAATCTTACCAAATAAATTAAAATTTATCCAAAAATAAGAGGAGCACCCTATCGGTTAACCTCTATTATAAAATAAAGGACTAAAATACAATGTCCATGCTTTTTAAATCTTTTAGTAGCACCACTGCTGAAAAAGATATGGGCCAAGATGCAATGCCCATTTTTTTAATTTGTTCAAGCAAGCCGCTGTTAAAATATATAAAACAAAAATACAGTAACTTGCCTTTTAAATTTATTAAAGCACTGCTGTCACAAAGCGATGAAGGTCAAAACTCCAACACCAACGGATGAAATGGCAGTCAGGCCAGGTCCATTGATAAAACTAACCAATACATGAAACACCCATCCATGAAAATCGAATTTAAGGAGTTGCGACAAGTCATTGTAAAAACTAACGTATATATGAAAATCGCGGCCATAATGTGGTGGCCGCGGGCAAACTATATGATGATACATATGGTGATCTGTACAAAAGCGGCATATTTCTCATAGCCGCGGGTAAATCCTATGCTGTAATATTACAACTTTTATGCTATGGTTTTTGTATTTTGTATACCAGTTGCCGATCATCGGTGTCCACCAATAAACTGTCCCCGTCGGACACCTCTCCCTTTATTATTTTCCGCCCTACCTCGGTTTCCAATTCTCTTTGAAGGTACCTTTTCAGGGGACGGGCGCCGTATACGGGTTCATAGGCCCTGCGGGCAATAAACTCCTTAGCCTCTTGGGTAAGGCTTATTTTTATATCCCTATCGGCCAACCGTTCATTAATTTCTTCAATTTGCAACCCTACTATCGCTTTTATTTCTTCCAGCGTCAGGGACTTAAACATTACTATTTCGTCCACCCTGTTTAAAAATTCCGGCTTAAAGTGGGACCTCAGCTCCTTCATAACTCGGTCCTTTATATCCTCGGGTATTTCACCGGTTGGGCCGGTATTCTCCAATAAATGACTGCTGCCAATATTGGATGTCATTATGATAATAGTGTTTTTAAAGTCTACCGTCCTGCCCTGGTTATCGGTCAACCGTCCGTCGTCCATTAACTGAAGCAGCACGTTGAAGACCTCGGGATGGGCCTTTTCGATCTCGTCGAAGAGTACGATACTGTAAGGCTTCCTCCTGACAGCCTCGGTCAATTGCCCGCCCTCGTCATAGCCCACATATCCCGGCGGGGCACCTATAAGCCTGGATACCGAGTGCTTTTCCATATACTCGGACATATCTATCCTGACGATGTTTTTCTCGGTATCGAACAGGGTTTCGGCCAATGCCCTGGTAAGCTCTGTTTTTCCGACACCGGTGGGACCTAAAAATATAAAGGTGCCTATGGGTCGACTGGGATCCTTCAGGCCCGATCGTGCCCTGATAACGGCATCTACTACCACCGATACCGCCTCGTCCTGGCCTACCACCCTTTTATGAAGGGCCTCATCGAGCCTTAACAGTTTCTTTTTCTCGTATTCCACCAGTTTGCTAACGGGAATTCCCGTCCATTTGGATACAATAAGGGCTATTTCTTCCTCGGTTACTTCTTCCTTCAAAAGAGCATGTTGACCCTGGAGGGCCTTCAGCTTTTCCTTTTCCTCTTCTATTTGTCTTTCAAGCTCCACCATTTTACCGTATTTTAGCTCGGCAACCTTATTTAAGTCGTACACCCTTTCGGCCTCTTCCATGGCCCTGCGGGCACTTTCCAGTTCTTTTTTCAGTTCCCTGATCCTTTGTATGCTCTCCTTTTCCTTCTCCCACTGCTCTTTCATGGCATTGCTCTCGTTCCTTAGCCTTTCCATCTCTTCTTCAATGGCCTTTAGCCTATCCTGGGAAACCTTATCCTTTTCCTTGCTCAAGGCCTCCCTTTCTATTTCTATCTGCAACAGCCGTCTGGTAACCTCATCCAATTGGGCCGGCATGCTATTAATTTCCGTCCTTAGCATGGCCGCCGCTTCGTCTATAAGATCTATGGCCTTATCAGGCAGAAACCTGTCGGTTATATACCTATTGGACAGAACGGCAGCCGATACCAGGGCATTGTCCTGGATGCGAACACCGTGATGGATCTCGAATTTTTCCTTAATGCCCCTTAATATGGAAATGGTGTCTTCAACACCGGGCTCGTCCACCAACACCGTCTGGAATCTCCTCTCCAGCGCCGCATCCTTTTCTATGTATTTTCTGTATTCATCCAAGGTGGTAGCGCCTATACAATGGAGTTCTCCCCTGGCCAGCATGGGCTTCAGCAGGTTCCCGGCGTCCATGGCGCCCTCGGTTTTACCGGCACCTACGATATTATGAAGCTCGTCTATAAACAGCAATATCTCTCCCTGGGATTTTTGAACCTCGTTTAATACTGCCTTTAACCGTTCCTCAAATTCCCCCCGGTACTTGGCGCCGGCTATCAGTGCACCCAAATCCAAGGCGAATATCCTCTTGTTTTTTAAAGTTTCGGGTACATCCCCCCTGTGTATTCTTTGGGCCAGTCCCTCCACAACGGCGGTTTTACCCACACCCGGTTCGCCAATTAAAACCGGATTATTCTTCGTCCTTCTGGACAGTATTCTTATAATCCTTCGGATCTCCTGGTCCCTGCCGATTACAGGATCCAGTCTGTTTCGCCGGGCATCCTCCGTCAGGTCCCTGCCGAACCTGTTCAGCGCATCATAGGTATCCTCAGGATTCCTGCTGGTAATCCTTTGACTGCTCCTAACTTGGGATAACGCTTTCAAGAAAGCCTCCCTCGTTATTCCCATCTTCTTTATGGCATCATCCCGGCGGTCTATTATTGCCAAATATATATGTTCCACACCCACGTATTCGTCCTTAAATAATTCCGCCTCTTTTTCGGCCTTCACCAGTACCTCGCTGAGTGGCCTGCTTAAATACAGGCTCGCCTGGTTGGCTCCGTAAACCTTGGGCATAGATTTCAATTGGGCCTCTATTTCCTTGACCAGCCCATCCACGGGAACACCCATCCTATCCAGCAATTTTTGTATCAACCCATGGCCCTGTCTTACCAATGCCAGATGAAGATGGGGTATTTCCAAACTTTGATGGCTATATTCTATGGCAATATTTTGGGCATCCATAACGGCTTGCTGTGCCTTTTGTGTAAACCTTTCCAAATTCATTCCTTCGCCTCCCCTTTACTTTTTCCAAGGTAATGTCAATACACCGGTTTTCCGCTTTTTCAAGGCCTAATTCCGCGGTTTATAGGGTCCATATTCCTCTTGTCTTGTCGCCTGATAATTTTTCCGTATTGCAATCCAAAATGCCACTCTAAAAAATATATCAAATCAAAGAAACGGCACTTCGGTTTGCTCTATTTACGCACTTTTTAAATCAAAATCCGCCTTCCGTAAAAGTAAATTAAGCATACAATCGACGGAGAAATACAGCCATATTTTACGACTTCACCATCCCTATATAGCCTTTTTCAAAAAATCTCTTTTAAAACAATTATACTTTAGCATAATTGTGTTTTATAAAGCCTTGGTGTTATCATTATCCATATATTTTATTGACCTTGACTTTCCTTGATCTTGATTTTATTATAGCACTGTTTTTTACTTTTGCAATATTGAAATTAAGATTTTATAAAAAATCTATCAAAGGAATATTAAATAAGACTCAACTCTTATTCAGGGATTGCAAGGGCTATAAAGAAGCTAATGATAAGAGTAATACTGGTTATCAGCATTCCCAATCTGAAATTGGACACTTCAGCAATAATGCCCATTAGCCACGGAAAAAGCATCCTTGATATGGAAAACTTCAAAAATAATATGGAAGAAACTGCACCGGAATTTTGCGGATACCACCCGCAGCCTATGGTAATAAGCAGCGGAATAAAGGCACCGGATAGCAATCCGGACAATCCGGCAGTTATGATCAATACCATGGGAGAATTGGTCAACAGGCCAAGGGTGAGAACAATACCTCCTGCCAGCCCGCCCCATATAATAAGCTTCTTTGGAGAAAAACGCTGGGTAAGTTTTGAGCAGGCCAACCTTCCCAGTATAATACCTATCCAGAAAACTGAAAGACCCATTCCAGAAAGTAAGGGAGTGGACTTAAGGGAGGTTTCCATGTAGGTTGGCAACCACGTACTTATACCGCCCTGATGGGCAGTATATAACAGCATAATTATGCCTAATATCCACATCTTGGGTATGGCAAAAAGCTTAAGGACGTTTTTACTATCCTCTTGACTACCCTCCCGGGTGTTTACCGGCATGGTGTAAGTTATAATGATGAACAGCACCAGCAAAACCCCACATACAATGCCCAGGATACGAAATACAACATTCCAATGTACTCCCTGCTCTATGAGAAGGCTGGAGAATAACGGCCCTATAAAGGCACCCACGCCAAAAAAGGTATGCAGGAGATTTAAGACTACGCCCCGCCTTTCCGGATGGAGGTCGGAAATATAGGCATTGGCCAATATATCTAACAAGTTGGTACCAAGACCCAAAATAAAAAACAGACACAAAAGCACCAAATATACAGGGGCAAGGCTTATCAACAACAGGGAAAGGATGTACAGGATAAAGCTAATACCTATCAATTTGGTTTTTTTCATTTTGTCGGCCAATAGACCTCCAAAAACAAAGGCCAGAATACCGCCAATGCTCTGAAAGGTGGATATCAATCCTCCTTGTGACCATTTTATGGCATATTTATTTATCAATATTGGCATCATCGGACCTATCATCGTAAAAGAAACAGCAAATACCAATATAAGAAGAAAAAGACATACCGTAATAGCCCACTTGGACTTGCTTGCTCTATCGGTCATGGAACCGGCCGGTGCTTTAACTTCCATAGTACTTTATACCTCTTTTCCCCGCAAATATTTGTTTAATACCTTAATTACGCCTATATTTATTGTATAACGTCCACTGTATAACAGGCAAGGATAAAAAATATTTATTTAAAGATTGTACCTTTAAAGAAAATGCCGGGGATTCTTTGATACCTTATCCACCGCCCTGGTTAATTGTTGTATAACATCGGCCTGAAACTGCATATTAAGCTCATAGAGTTTTGCATATACCCTTCCATTTTTAGTCGAAGTATAATGGGGCTTCAAATTGTTCAGCGCAATGGCTTTTATATCTTCCAGACATTTGGCACAAGTACAGACATCACCGTTAAAATCCTTTAAGACCAGTGGCAGATAAAAGCTGACCACATCCTCCATATAGTTTTTTAACATCGGGCTCCCTCCCTTTGTTTAAACATACATCAGAGTAAAAACAGTATTATGCCAAGTTTTCGATGCATAATCTTTCCCGCGGCAAGCCTGCCGTAATGATAAAAAAGGTATAGCATTATATCCGTTACCCATAAATTTTTTAGGGTTCCTTTTGTCTTATAAACGGATATTCTTACTTTAATCGAAAAAAAACTGTACCCGGATGTATTATCTCTATTATACTTCTGATAATTATGTAATACCAGCGCTAATTGGGTCCCAAAAAGTTTTAGTAAGAAAAAGGCAACGGCAAAATAGGTACCGCTGCCTGGTAAAAGACTGAGTGTATTTTAATGCCCAAACCATCCGCCTTTTCCCCGCTGTTTGCCAAAATTCTAAATGAACTTTAGCATATGCTATCCAAACCCTACGGTCTATACCTCCTTAGATGCCAATCTGCGTTTTCGTCGCAGTATGAAGTACAGAACAGCCAACGCAGCCGCAACGGCAATGACGGTATATGTTACCACATCTCTATACATAAAGGGTGTTTCGGGCAAGGTGCCCAAGCTCTCGCCGTCCAGCCCTAAACCGGGTTCTAAGGGCAAGTCACGGACAACCTCGACATTTTCTACTCCCTTCATGGTCAGGTTAAGTCCCATGCCTGACACGCCACCTTGTGATAAATCGAAATCCCTACCGAATTCCGTACCCACAATTATTATATTATCGTCTTTACCGCCTTCTATATACAACGGGGCATTCATGTTATACATTACACTTCCGTCTTCCGCCCTCTGGGCCAGAGCAAAGGCACGGATAATAAAGGTATTTCTTCCTCCCATGCCATACAGCCACAGAGGCGCTTTGTTGGAGTATACCGAGAAGGTGTCATTTCCGCTGCCGCCGAAAATATACGTTTCATAGCTTATTCCGTTGCTCAAATAACCCCGGGTGGTCTGTATGGTACTTACATCGTCTCTGTAGCTCGAAGCCCTTGCACCTAAACCGTTGCGATCAAATCCATACATCTGTCCTATCTGGAAGAAATTATTGCCACTGCCGCCATATATCTTGGTATGGGTACTGTTATCATCCAAGTAGAACCTGTTATTGCTGCCTCCACCGTAAATCTCCAGTAATTCTATATTGCCGTTATAGTTAATCCTTTCCGTCAAGTTCGAACCGCTTCCTACCGCTACAAAGCCTCGACGGAGCAGGAAGGTGTTGGATGAAGACGATCCCCTTATGGTGAGCTTGTCGGTACTGCCGTCGTTGCCGGTATCCGTTACGTCTATCGTATATCGACCGGCACCGCTTATACGAATGTTATAGGCATCGGCGCCCGACCTGCCGTCTAATACCAGTTTGTTCTTCAAACCGCTTCCGTTTATATCGAACCTGTCATCCCCATTGCCGCCATACATATACATTGGTGATGAGAAGTCTTGGGCTTTGACTACGAACAAGTTGCTTCCTCCCATACCGTATACATATACCGGACAGGTGATAGAGCCTGTGGCTATATAGAAAACATCGTTATCGTTATTACCTTCTATCTGTAACCTTTGGGCCGTTATGCTACCCCTAATATATACGGTAGAACCCATGCCTGCATCTGCGTTACCATAGTCTGCAAAGAGGATTACCCGCCCGGCAGCCCGGATGGTGCTTCCTGGATGGATTACTATGTCATCCCCCGCCCTAAGGGTAACCGCTCCGGAAGATGAGGTTATAGATACCCCACTCCTTACCGTTATGTCATCACCTAAGCCGGAAGAGTCTTGGGCTGTCAGGACTATATCACCTGTTGATCTTAAGTTATCCATTACCATCAACGGACTTTCGGCGGTTACATTAATACCGCTTCCTGCCTGGAGACCCGTTCCGTTTCCAATACCGCCTATGATTAACCGTCCGCTATTGATAATGTTTATAACTCCTCGTCGGCCGGTACCGGCCAGATAATTTACCATGGTCCTCAGCGGACTTTGCTGAGTACCCACGCCGGAATCGGCGTTGAACCAGAACCTGTTGGCGGATATATTTACGGCATTGCCTGATCCGCCCAGCAGCCGACCGGTAGTAGTAAGATATATATCTTTATTTGCGTCTACAAAACCCACAGTCAGATCACCGGTATTGGTTATCCATATTGATGCTGTGCCACCGCTACCCTCCAGGTAACTTACCGCCGTCCTCAGCGGTGCCTGGGACGTGCCTATGCCCGATGTGGTATAAATCCACAGCCTATTGGCCCTTATATTAACACCGGCACCGCTCTGGGCCAGAACACTTCCGCTCACCCTGAGGTTTACATCGCCGCTGTTTTCCATGGTCCCCAGGGTTACCGTTCCGTTGTTGAAAATCCAAATATCGCCGTTCGTTACCCTGCCTTCTAAGTTGCTTACCATGGTGTTTATGGGTCTTTGGGCACTACCCACGCCTGAAGTGGCACGGAAGCGGAACGTGGCTGCCCTTACGTTCAGTCCCGAACCACTGCCGTTTACCAGCCTACCCATAACGGTAAGGTCTATCTCTCCACCGGCCTCTACCAAGCCTAGGGTTAGGTCGCCGGTGTTTATTAGCCATATGGAACCGTTTCTTGACCTGCCCTCTAATTGACCTACATTGGTCATAATCGGACGTTGGGCCGTGCCGAAACCTGACGGTATATCAAACCACAGCATTGAGGCTCTTATATTGTTTTGTCCCTGGGCACTTCTTATGCCTCCAACTCCCATTAGATGTACATCCCTCGGGCTTTGTATCAAGCCTATGGCCATGTCGCCCGAAACTTCCCTTAGGTATACGCCCATGGAGCTTTGAACGTCTACCCTGCCTCCCGCGCTAAAGGAAGAATCTATATCCAGATAATTGTTACTGCTGCCGATACCGCCCCTTATGGCAACCAAAGTAATATTATTACCTATTACATTGGCCGATTGTGTATTTCCGTAATCAAGGATGGAGCCTGCGGCCCTGAAGTATACGTCACCGGTGGCAGAAACTACAACATCCAGGTTCATGACACCAGCCACTTCATATATGTGTATACTACCCCTGGCTGTGGCCTTAAGAACCGCCCTTGCGGAGATATCTAAATAATTGTCCACTTCGCCTATGCCGCCGTCCATGGCTTCAAAGGTGATATTATTTCCTATGACATTTGCCGCATCTGTCCTGTTGTAATCCAGTATGGATTGTCGTGCCTTCAGGTGTACATCTCCTGATGAAGAAATTATCACACCCGCAGCTAGGTTACCTGCCATCTGGTATAGATATATACCAGAGGGTGCCGATGCATCCACCTTACCTGCTCCGCTAACAGCCGAACGTATGTCAAGGAAATTACCCAATGTTCCGATACCGCCCATGGCTTCCAAGTTAAGATTTCTACCTACGACATTGGGCATATCGTTATTGTTATTATCCACAATGCTGCCCCGTGCACTTAAGTAGACATCGCCGGCCATGGAGCTTATAAGGCCTATGCTGAGATTACCGGCTGTTTCATAGAGATATATGCTTCCTGTAGCTGCGGCATCTACTCTACCGCTCTTTGATTGAGCGGAATTTATATCCAGGAAGTTATTCGAAGTTCCGATGCCGCCCTGTGTGGACTCAAGGATGATGTTATTTCCTATAACATCGGCTTCATTTGTACCGTTGCTGTCCAGTATGGAACCTTTAGCCTTAAGGTACACGTCCCCGGTATTTGAAACCGCCAGTACCAGGTTCATGTTACCGGCTACTTCATAGATGTATATGCTGCCTGTGGCCCTAGCCGTAAGCTTACCGGTTGCCGATACGTCCATGTAGTTGTTCAACTTGCCAATGCCGCCTTTTATGGCTTCCAGGGTTATATTCCTACCCTTGGCATTGGCCTTGGTATTGTTATCGTGATCAAGAATAGAACCCTGAGCTTTGAGGTATACGTCACCGGTCGTAGCATTTACATTGCCCAATGACATATCTCCGGCTATTTCATGTAAGTATACATGGGTTGCTGCATTAGCATCTACCTTTCCGCCTCGATTTGCTGCCGAGTCTATATCCAGGAAATTGTCGATGCTTCCAATGCCACCGGTTACGGATACCAACGTTATGCTTCTGCCTATAATATTGGCACCATCCGTATTATCATGGTCGAGGATGTGACCGGCTGCCTTGACATATACATCACCGGTCTTGGATGTAATCTGCCCTATGCTCAGATTACCGGCAACCTCTTGGACGTATATGCCGCCTGCTGCCTTGATGTTTACCTCTCCTTTAGTACCTACGGCGGAATCCAAATCAAGTAAGTTGTCTATATTCCCTACGCCGCCCTTTATGGATTCCAAAGTTATATTATTGCCTATTATGTTAGCCTTGCCGTTGTTGTGGTAATCCAATATATAACCGTTTGCCTTTAAGTATATATCTCCGGTTGTGGATTTTATTACACCCACATTTAAGTTGCCCGCTGTGTCTACTAAGAAAATATCCTTTACAGCCTGTGCATCTACTTTTCCGTCGGTCGAATCTATATCAAGGAAGTTATCCGAACTACCTATACCACCGGTTTCGGAAACCAATGTAATATGTCTTCCTATTACGTTATTGCTATTGTTATTATTAGCATCTACAATATTCTCTGCAGCTATAAGATGTACATCTCCACCAGTTGAGGTTACTACATCAAGGTTCATGTCACCCACCATTTGATAGATGTAGATGCTCTTTACTGTCTTTGCATTTAATATGCCTAAAGCTACTATATTTACAAAGTTATCCTTGGTACCGATGCCGCCCTTTAGGGATACCAGGGTAATATGATTTCCTATCACGTTGACATTATCTTTGTTTTCACCGTCTAAAATGGACTCTAACCCTTTGAGGTAAACGTCTCCGTCTATTGAAATTACCAGTCCCAAGTCCATGGTGCTATCCACTTCATAGATGTATATGCTCTTAGTTGCCAGGACGTCAACCAAGCCTTTCGACATTATATCCAGGAAGTTATTAAGAGTACCTACACCGCCTTTTATAGCCAGCAGGGTTATATTACCGCCTATTATATTGGCATTGTCGTTATTATTGCTGTCCATGATGGGTTCCAATGCCATAAGGTGTACGTCACCGCTTAACGACCTTACTATCCCAAGGTTCATAGTGCCGGCTATTTCGTAGATATAGATGTCTCCTTTGGTCATGGCGTTCAGCACGCCCTTTGCCGCCACATCCAGGAAGTTATCCAAGGTACCTATACCGCCGTTTATGGCTTCTAAGGTTACGTTCCTGCCTATGATATTGGCTTCGTCATTATTATTAGCATCCAAGATGCTTTCCTTTGCTTTAAGATATATGTCACTTGTGCCTGATTCTATTACATCAAGATTCAAAGAACCCTCTACTTGGAAAATATAGATACCTCCCTTGGCCGTGGCGTTCAGCACGCCCTTTGCCGCCACATCCAGGAAGTTATCCAAGGTACCTATGCTGCCGGTTATAGCTACCAAGGTAATATTCCTACCAATTACGTTGGCGTCGTCATTGTCATTGCTATCCAGAATGGAACCTTCCGCTTTAAGGTATACATTACCTTCTTCTGAAGTCACCACGTCAACGTCCATAGTACCTTCAACTTCGTAGATGTAGATACCGCCCTTAGCAGTAGCATTTAGTACACCTGCAGCTATTATATCCAGGAAGTTATCTATAGCTCCTATGCCGCCATTTATCGCTTCTAAGGTTATATTCTTGCCCATTACGTTGGCATCGTCGTTATCGTTGCCGTCCATGATGGAACCTTCTGCCCTAAGGTATATATCCCCAACCGCTGAAGTCACTACACCAACATCCATGTTTCCTATTATCTCGTAGATGAAGATATCTCCCAGCGCTGCTGCATTCACCACGCCTGTGGCTACTACATCAAGGAAGTTGGTTTCTTTTCCTATGGAGCCAAGTATAGATACCAGGGTTATGTTCTTGCCTATTACGTTGGCAGTATCCGTGTTCATGCTATCCAAAACGGATCCTGCAGCCTTGAGGTATACGTCACCTGTCGTTGAAGTCACTACGCCAACATCCATGGCACCTATTATCTCGTAGATGAAGATATCCCTTACTGCTGCTGCATTGAGTACACCTTTTGCTATTATGTCCAAGAAATTGTCTATAGTACCTATACCGCCGGTTATTGCCACCAGTGTAATGTTATTGCCTATTACATTGACCAAGTCGGTGTTATAATGGTCTGTTATATTGCCTTGGGCCTTGAGGTATATATCGCCTGTTATTGAGCTAATCAAGCCTACATTAAGATCTCCTTTTTCTTCATACAGGTAAATGCTTCTCAAGGCTGTGGCATCTACTTTGCCGGCAGCGCTTATGCCGGAATCTATGTCAAGGAAGTTATCCAGTGTACCTATGCTGCCGATTATAGATACCAAGGTTATATTTTTACCTGTTACATTAACATCATCATTATCGTTGCTATCTAAGATGGAAGCTTTTGCCTTAAGGTATACATCGCCTTCCACTGAAGTCACAACGCCAATGTCCATGGTGCCAAACACTTCATAGATGTAGATACTGTCTTTAGCTGTAGCATTGAGTACGCCTGCAGCCACTATATCCAGGAAGTTATCTATATCGCCTATGCCGCCGGTTATAGCTACCAAGGTAATATTCTTACCTATCACATTGGCATCGTCATTGTCATTGCTATCCAAGATGGAATCTGCTGCCTTGAGGTATATATCACCTTCTGCCGAAGTCACCGTATCGACATCCATGGTGCCTTCTACTTCGTAGATGTAGATACCGTCCTTAGCAGTGGCATTGAGTACACCTGCAGCTATTATATCCAGGAAGTTGTCTATAGCTCCTATGCCGCCGGTTATAGCTACCAAGGTTATATTCTTACCAATCACATTAGCTTCGTCGTTAGCGTTGCTGTCCAGGATAGAACCTGCTGTCTTGAGGTATACATCGCCTTCTGCCGAAGTCACCGTATCGACATCCATGGTACCTTCTACTTCGTAGATGTAGATACCGTCCTTAGCTGCAGCATTGAGTACACCTGCAGCTATTATATCCAGGAAGTTATCTGCAGTGCCTATACTTCCTGTTATGGACTGCAATGTAATATCCGTACCTTTTATATTGACTGCGTCTGTATTATCATTGTCTAGGATGGACTTCAATGCTTTCAGCCATATATTACCATGGGTTGCATTTATTGAGCCCAGATTCAATAGACCGTCAACCTGGTTGATATATATACCGTCTTTTGCCGTAGCATTTAATAGCCCACATGCTAATATATCCACAAACCCATCCTTTGTACCTATGGTGCCGCTTAAAGCTTCCATGGTAACGTCATTTCCTGATACAACAGCGTTACCCGTATTATCATTATCAAGTATAGAACCCTGGGCTTTAAGATGTACATTTCCTCCGGATTGTACAATTCCCAGATTAATGTTGCCTGCCACTTCATGAAGATAGGTATTGCCTCCGGCAATAACATTAATTACTGCCAGGGACTTCAGCCTAATCCTAACCAAGCCGAATGACTGTCCGATGTCACCGCCCGCTGTGAGTACTAAATTGCCTGCAACTATTTCCGGACCACTGCCCTGACCCCTCTGGATTGAGCCGGATACCGCTATTTCTCCGTCATCTTGAGTTTGGATGCTGCCGTTTATATGCAAATCACCGGAAACCAATCGTATAATTAAACCGTTTCCACTGGTTATTGTCTGTACTATATATACACCCTTAGCATCAACAATGACTACTCCATCCTCAGGATTTATTGACCAGCAATGGGCCTGGGACGCAAGGATATCCAGCAAACCTCCGACATCTATATTACCTAGCTTAATATTATCTATAGGGTCACCGCTAGGAGTTAATCGAATTTCCCTAAGTTGAATATCTAAATATCCATTACCTCCGGCTTCAATATTTACGGTTGGATTATAGGAATCTTTTTTGTACAGTCTCAAAATTGCCCTTTTACTTGGACTTTCTCCAATGTTGCCCAAAGGAGCCGACATGTTGAGAATATATGCCTCAATGGCACCACCCGGTGCAAAATATACGCTTCCGCCTGCAGTATTTATATTAACCGTACCGGTCATATTTTCTATTATTCCGGCAATGATTATATTGGCAGCCTTGGTACATATTATGTTTATAATGGGCATGCTCGTTATATCTGTTGTATATGTAATATTTATCGTATCCCGTCCGTCTTCTGCGTAAATATATTCACTGGGTTTTGACAGATCATCACTGATCAGGTTTATACCATTTATTCTTAAATGGTAGTTTGAATTATTTATAATTTCAAGCAAAGATACGATGGAATTTTGGTGAACAACTGCATTGCCCGTTACGGCGCCCCTTGGTGAATTTATTTTCAGCACACCCATTTGCTGATTGGTAAAAGGATTTATTATTATCTCATTACCGCTTCTATAGGCCGTTATAGTACCCGAGGTATGTATAGTACCATCCGGATCTATTATCACGGATACACCCGCCGCATTACCTAGGTATATATCACCCTCCAGGTTAATCCTGTTATCGCTTGTAAAGCTTCCCGGTGTACTGCTGCTAACTTCACTGTCAAGGATTACTTCCTTTACAACCTTTACGGTTTCCCTAATAACCCTGGTTACGGTTTTGGTTATCCAACTTATTATAAGGTTAAAGGGCCATGGCGCCCATTTAACTATCTTTTCCACAACCTTTTCTACCACCGTGGTCACTTTTTCTATGAATTCAGTGACGTATTCAACGGCTGTGTGGGCTACCGCGGCCGCGTCCTTTCCATATATTGCAGTATCCCTGGGCGATTCCGCTTCTACCAGGATATCATCGGAATAAAGCTTAGATCCGGATTTCACATCCACGAAGGAATCTATACTTAAGTTATTTGAACCCTCGGTGATAATTGAGCCTGTAGCCCCTGCCCCTATTTCACCGTGGGAATGGCTGTCGGTATCTATACCGTCCTGCCTGGACCGTATCTCCAGGGTATTTCCTCCTCTTAAGGTAGCTCCCCGGACAACCACATTGGTAATGGAAGTAACATTCAAACGGGATATACCCTCTGACTTGGAATGTACTGCATAGGTTTTGGAGTAAGCAAAGGAATTGGCATACAATCTTATTACCTTAGCCAGGATATATGTATCCCTGCCCTCAACTGTACATCCGTTTGCTATCTCTACCTGAGTAACGGCATAAACATCTACATTCGACTGGGTTCTGTTAAAAGTTACGGCACCGCCTGTATCTATTTTTGCCCAGCCATCGGCATCCATGCTGCTTTGAGCAAGGATTTCATTTATATTATCCGCTGTCAATCTGCTTCCGGCGCCCAATATAACCGTAGTTAAGACATTTAGATCGGTATCGGCGCTGGTACTTGCCCCGGCTGCCACACCGCCGGCACCGCCGGTGGCATGACATTTTCGTGCTTTTGTGGTAGATAGAGCTGAAATATTCAGATCATTGCCGGCCTCCATGGACACACCGTTTTCTGTTTTTACACCGGTAGTATCGACGAGTATATTTGTTGCTTTGGTAATTCCGGCTGCCGCCACGCCATAAGCCGAGCCCGAAGCCTCGGCCTCGGTGACGCTCCAGGATTCCGATCTTATGTTTATATTATTGCCCGCCTGGAGGCTGGAATTTTGCCCAAAGCTACATTCAACAGTAGATACCGCCGTCACATCGGCATTGGAACCTACCCCTCCCACCAGATTACCGGTAGAGGTGGTGGCGTAGGACCTTGTCCAGTCATTTACATGCTCTGCTATAATATCTATATTATTACCGGCCGTTAACGCCGTTCCTTTTCCTACTGAAGTTCCTATAGTAGCTACCCAATTGGCCGATGCTGTGGAAGCACCCACTGAAATACCGCCTACATTTATACCCTTAGCCTCTGCATTGATACTGCCATCACCCCGGGCTTTTACAGTTATATTTCCTGTGTTGCTGCTAAAGGTACCGCCGCTTGTGCCAAGGTAGGCATTAACCTGCAATTGCGATACAGCATTCGCCGAAGAACCACCGCCGGATACTATACCGCCGGCAGCCTGCTCAGAAGTGGCAGTAGGTGTACTGCTTCCCAGTACGCTTACCGTAAGGTGTCTACCTGCTACGACATTGGAAGGATTTTGGGTTGTGGAATCTATATATGCCTTTATAACACCGTTGTTAGAAACTTCTACCACTACGCCGCCTATACCTACAACGCCGCCTGAATTACCGTCTCCGCTGGCCAGGCCGTTTATGTTGCCCAATGCTTGTATAATGACATCCCGTCCGGCGGATACATTCGCTCCAGTACCTACGTATGCATTAACCTGAGCTGTATGGGAAACTTTCGCTTCTGCTCCGGTGGCTCCTACAAGAGCACCGCCGCCGCTGGCATTGGCAACGGCCTGAGCCTTTTCACCGCGTTTAGCCCCGTCGAAATTGTAATTATGGAGGGCTTTTATAATGATATCGCCTCCGGCATTAACCGATACGTTATTTCCGAAATAAGCCGATACTTCAGATGAAATAACGGCATGGGCCAGAGATACACCCACCGTAGCGGCACCCGCACTTACGCCCCAGGTTCGGGCGTAGGCATTGGCAATGCCATGGGCAATTACTTCAACATTTCCTGATACCACAACAACTGCTCCATTGCCAAGGTAGCTTTCAACTATAGGTGATACCGTTGCCTTGGCATGGTTACCGCTTCCCGCGGCAATACCACCGGCTGCTGCCCAGCTTTCGGCAGAAGCTGTATCGAATCCCTGGACTACTACCTGAAATGCACTGCCGTTATTCACCCGTCCGTTCATATAAGCCCTGGTAATGCCGTCAGTGGTTGCATCGGCCAGGGCTGCGCCCACCGCTGCCACCAGTCCGCCGGTAATACCATAGGCCTTGGATACTGCCTTGTTATAAGAAATACCTCTTATGGCAATAGACTGGCCGGCTTCCAGCACCGAACCGCTGCCCGTATATGTATATACATCAGCGGAAGATATGGCTTTGGCATGGGCTCCGGTACCGCCCACCAAAGATCCGCCGGATGCTTCGGCTTCTGCAGTGGCGCCTTTATCAACGGTTGCGCCGTTGCTTTGGCTATTATGCAGCGATTCAAGTCTTATACCGCCCCCTGCCTTTACATTGCCACTGCCTATATATGCGCTAACAACAGGAGCGATCCTGGCCTCTGAAACGGATGCACCTACATTCACGGCTCCGACGCTTACGCCAAAGGTCTTACTATAGACATTTATCTCAGACTGACTCAAGATGTTTATACTTCCACTGGTGTTTATGTTGACATTGTTGCCAAAGTAAGCTGACACTATAGGATCAGCCGATGCCAATGCCACAGCACCGTTGCCTGATGCACCGATTCCAAAGGCACCGGCCCATGAAGTTGCATTTATATCGCTAATCCACTGTGATCTTACATTAATGGATACCGTTTGCTGTACCGATACACTGTTACCAAGGTAGGATTCGGCCCTACCGGTGAGGTTGGCCCTGGCAAGGGAAGCACCCACCGCACCGTTGACGCCACCGCTGGCACCCACTGCCTCGGCTTTCAATGTATTGTTTACAGTTGAATTAACTTTTAGTTCATTAGCCTTTGAAACCTGTGCCCCCGTGCCTATATAAGACCGTACGGTATTGTTAACATCAAGGTATGCCACTGACGCCCCGATACCGCCTACCAATCCGGCACCGCCTCCAAAGGCAATTACGCTGTACTGAGTACCGCCATCCGCCTGATTAACCGCTTCTATGGTAATATTTCTACCTGCCCAAAGTTTTGAATTATTACCTGCGAAGGCTTCTGTCGTGGTATTAACAGTAGCTATGCCAACACCGCCGCCTACGCCCACGGTACCGGCAGAGGCACCACCCGCAAGGATTGAAACCTTAGTATTGTCCCTGGCTGATATGGTAATATCATTGTCAGCGGTAACCTCAGCTCCCGTACCGATATAGGCCCTTGTTTTGTTCAAGGAATCGGCAGATGTTTCATTTAGATAGGAGGATATATTAAGCCCTGTCAATTTTCCGGCTACCATTGATTCTATTCCCTGGGTATGTTCTGAATTACCCAAATTACCGGTAACGAAATCCTTGGAAATCTCACCGTCTACAAATGAACCGTTATTGGACAGGCTTTCCTTACTATCGTTATTTAATTTGGCACCGATGGATACCACCGATACCGAAGCGCTTATACCGACACTGCCGCCGCCGGATGCGCCTATAACGTAGCTTTCAACAATCTTGTTGGACCGGGCTTCAACTATTATATTTCCTGCCGGTTGGGCGTCGCTATTGTACCTATATGCCCTAACCTTAGCATAATCGCCGATATATGCAGTTACGGTATTTCTGATAACCGTAACATCTACTGAAGCACCTACACCCGCAACACCCGAAACAGTCCCGGAACCGCCCGAACCGGTTACATCTACCGTATCTATTGCCGTTACCTTAACGGTTTGATTTTCGTTTATACCGCTGTAGTTAACCTGGTTAACCTGTGCATAGTTTCCGATATATGCCTGGGTGGTGGTATTAACAACCTTAACCACCACAGCCCCTGCTACACCGGCCGCACCGCCGCCGGCACCGCATACTGCTATGCCTATTATCTTCTCTTTAGACTCTGCCTTAATATCTATAGTTCTTGCAGCATACAATATCGCACCGTTGGCAAGATTGGCCGCATTTTCCACGTATGCCTTGGTGGTATGGGTAATCACTCCGACGGATACAGCGCCGCCGACACCGGCAACTTCGCCTCCGGAACCGCCTAAGGTATCTATATTGATTGTTCCGTCGTTGTAAGCAAGTACTATGATATCTCTACCCGCCCAAAGGTCAGCACCCGCGTGGATATAGGCCAACGTTTCACCCTCGATAACAGCTACTCCTGCTGCACCGCCTACTCCTGCTATCCCGGCACCGGAAACATTAGCAGTTACAACATGCACGTCTTCCTCGGACCGGGCAATAACCATAATATCTCTTTTGGCCTTGATTGTTCCTCCTGCATGGGCCACGGTCTTATTGCTAATAATTGCTTCATTGGCAGAACCGCTTACGCCGGCTACTGCTGCACCGCCTATGCTGCCTTCGGTCATAACCAACAACGTAATGCTTCCTGCCTTAACGATAACCAGTTGTTCATCCGATGCGTTGTCGATGTTTTGATTTATCTTTGCTCCATTGCCAATATACGCCTCTGTTACCCCATCCAATACATTTGTGGTATTGGCGCCGGTAACTCCGGCTGCCCCTGCACCGGCTATGGCAATGGTGGTGGTTATCATCTTTTGGTTGGAAAGGGCGACCACCGACAGGCCTTTAACCTTATGGGTCTTTTTTATACCCAGCCCTTCACCGGATATGTTTATACTCTTACCGGCATCCGATCCGCCACTGCTATTTTTGCTCTTTAAATTCAAATTTATACCGTCGTCCACACTTCCGTCAGGCGTACCGTCACCGTCTGCATCTATATTCTTATTTACCTCTAGCTTGGTATCTACCTCACCGTCGCCGTCGGTGTCTATCCACATTTCGTCGTCCCATGGTCCCCTGGGCAGCGCAGACGGATCACCCAGCTCTCCGGTATAGACATCTATACCTTCTGCATTGCCCCGGGCATTTACGGTAGCACCGTCGTCGATATACGCCTTGGTAACACTTGTAATAACATTAACGCTTAATGCCCCGCCTACTGCCGCGGCTCCCGCACCGTTGCCCACACCTACTACGGATATGAGCAGCGAGTCATCGGTTGCGGAAATCTTTACATTACCTTCACTGTCAACCAGCGCTCCCTTGTCCACATAAGCTAAGGTGGTATTGCTAAAGGTAAAGGTTCCAACATCGCCGCTTACTGCTGCAGCACCGGCTCCAAAGATGGATGCGGTAACGGCCACCAGTAATTGTGTGGATTCTGCCGATATTACTATATCCTTCTGGGCATAAACCCTTGCATTTTGTCCAATAAAGGCTTGTGTGTCCTTTGTCAGTACGCCGATATTGGCCACACCGCCTACCGCTGCGGCACCGGCTCCGCCGCCGGATGCACCTACGGTAACGATATATGTATGACCATTGGCTATAACAAGTACCGACTGGAGGGGGGTTGCATACCCGCTGTCCTCATTAACCCTAGCATCATTGGCTATGTACGCCTTTGTCTGAGTCCTAATTACCGTTACCTTTGCAACACCGTTTACCGCTGCTGCCCCTGCACCACTGCCGGTAACCCCTGCGGTATACACGTTATCCGAGGTATTGGCTTGAATTGTGGTGTTTTTCCCTGCATTGGTCCTAGCACCGGCTGCTATAAAGGCCTGGACTGAATCATGAATAATGATTATCGACATAGCACCGGCAACCCCTGCCGCTCCGCCGCCCGAACCGGCGATGTCACCGGCAATGGCCACCGTCTTATCATCGGCTTTAATTGTTAAGTTTTCACCGGCATTAACACGGGCATTAAAACCTATAAAAGCCTGGGTGTTATTAAGGGCTACCTGGGAGGATTCATTGAAATACTTCCCTATACCGATTTGGGATATATGACTGTCCAAAATGCTTTCTACCTCTTCTGCCTCGTCGGAGTTACCCAAAAGCCCTTTAGCCAGATTGGTGCCAATCTGACTGTCCACAGCATCCTGGGTATTTCCTTCGCCTTCGCAGTTGCTGAGACCGCCTTTTGCATGGGAATCGAATACAGAACCTACAACGATAACGGAAACCGCACCTGCAACCCCGGCTGCTCCACCGCCCGAACCGGCTATTACTATTGAATTGACGTATTTATCGGAGATTGCAATGATATCTATATTTTTCCTCGCATTTACATAGGCACCGTCTCCTATGTATGCAGAGGTTAGATTTCTTACTATGGTAACATCGGCCGAGGCACCCACACCGGCTGCTCCGCCGCCGGCCCCTGCACCGGCTGCACCTACACTGATGACCCTGTCCTGTGCCCGAATTACAACCGACTGACCGGATGATCCAAAGCCTACGTCTTGATTTATACGGGCATTTGCTCCTATGTATGCCTGGGTAGTGGTACCTATGACCTTAACGACCACCGACCCTGCTACACCTGCCGCACCGCCGCCGGCACC
>DUOD01000033.1 GCA_012838995.1 Clostridiales bacterium | reverse complement strand
GTTTGATTTGGTCATTGTTGCGCCCTGTACAGGAAACACCTTGGCCAAACTTGCAAACGGTATAACCGATACGCCGGTATTAATGGCCTGTAAATCCCTTTTAAGAAATTCAAGGCCGGTTTTGCTGGCGGTGTCCACCAACGATGCTTTGGGTAATAATGCAAAGAACATAGGTGTACTTATTAATACTAAAAATATATTTTTGGTACCATTCACACAGGACAGTCCGAGCACAAAACAAAATTCAATGGTTGCAAATATGGAAAAAATAGCAGAGAGCGCCGAAGCTGCTTTAGAGGGAAGGCAGATTCAACCTGTGATTGATGTGCCGAGCAATTTCGGATAATATATTTTGTGAAGAAACAGGGATCATAAATTAAAGATTCTAGATTTAAAATTTCTTGCATTGGATTCTGATAGTATTAAAAATCAAAGAAAAATACAGATAAATAGCAGCATTGGAATTTGACGGCACTTTAGATCATGCTGGATAATTTGGCATTGCTCTAATAAATATATTTTAAAAGAGACCGAAGCGGGTTACTTAATCCATAGGCGCACAAAGTAAAGTGCTGGGAAAATAGGATGCGAGGCAAAAAAAGGAAAAACCTCTTTATTTAAAAGATACGTGTTTTGCGGCTGCCAATTTTTATAATTGTTTCCTACTTTTAGAGAAAAGATGTTTAAAAGCCTTTTATCTTTGTGCCAAAATTTTTATTATAAAAATTAAGGTATTATACCTTAATTTTTTTGTTTAAAATTCTAGTTTGATTTTTAAAATTAATTTTTAATCTATGGTTTTTGGCTTTAACCTTAAATTATCCATTCGTTTTCGGAATATAAGGAAGCATCCAGGCAATACTAAACTATAGCACTTTAAAGATATAGCTGTGGTATCAATGGGAATACTGCAATTTGGTGTACTTTAAACCTTAAATAAAAAGCTAAGGCTTTAATTTTTAAGTATTTTTTAACAAAACAAAATATAAGGAATGGAAGGCATTAACAGTTAAAAATTATTATAAAAAAGGAAGAGGTTAATATATGGAAAATAAGAGAATATTAGCCCAGGGAGATGGCCGGAAGGAAAACCAGGTTCTAAATATAAAAGAGCTTGGCAGTGACACCCTTCCTACAAACAACAACAGCAGGATACATTGTCTTACAATAATAGGTCAGATCGAAGGTCACATTATACTCCCGCCCCAGAACAAAACCACCAAATACGAGCACGTTATACCGCAGTTATTGGCAATTGAAGAGAATAAGACCATCGAAGGGTTAATTCTAATACTAAATACCGTCGGTGGCGATGTGGAAGCAGGGTTGGCCATAGCAGAACTGATTTCCAGCCTATCAAAGCCTACGGTGTCTTTGGTATTGGGCGGAGGTCATAGTATTGGAGTACCCTTGGCGGTCAGCGCCGACTATTCTTTTATTGCAGAAACTGCAACTATGACAATACATCCCATTAGAATGACCGGCTTAGTTATCGGCGTGCCCCAAACATACGATTACTTTAACAAGATGCAGGATAGGGTGGTTCAATTTATAAGCAACCATTCCAACATAGACCGAGATTATTTAATGAAACTTATGATGCAAACCGGCGAACTTGCGAATGATGTGGGGACTGTATTGGTAGGCCAGGAGGCGGTGAACTGTGGACTGATAGACGAAATAGGAGGTTTGTCTTCGGCCATTGCCAAACTAAATGAGTTGATCAGCAGAAAAAAACTGCAATGCAATAACTAGGAGGTCAAAATGCATTATTCCATAATACCCAACGAATATATTTTTAGACAGCCACAGGAGTGTGGGATGTCAAAAATTGAAACCATTGAAATAGACGGCTTGAAAATGGAGGTAGAAAGGATGGATGATAAGCATTTTAAGATCATAAGGCTAATAACCACGGATCCCGGCAGTTTTTTAATAAGGAAGTACAGTCCCGGTCAGATAATAACAAGGGTTTACAGTCTGGAAAAACCGTAGAAAAGCAGACTGCTTTTATGATATAATTTTTTTATAAAATTTGTTTTTAGATACGTAAAACAATAATTTTTTTAAGCACGTAAAACGTGCTTTTTTTAAGGCATAAAGGATTTTATTAATGAATGTAGAATTATACTTTGAGGTGATGGGGATGTCAAGAAAAAGGCCAGCCATAAAGAAAAGGAAAAAATCTACAAAAAGACCTTCCCACGAAGTGGCGGCCATAATAGTCATAGCCATAGGTTTATTCATCTTTGTCAGCATATATACCGGTGCTTCAGGATATATCGGCGTCTTGGTAAAAAACGCCTTGGCGGGTGTGTTTGGTTTCGTTAGTTATGCCGTGCCCATCTTTATCATAGCCATGGGTGTTACAAAGTTGGTTTATAATAAAAATATGGCAAGTAAGCGGTATGGGATACTGGCAGTATGTGTGATGCTGGTTATAATGACCATAGCCCACTTGATAATAATCAATACCAGGACATTGATGGATATGGGCTTTGGTGATTTTTTGGCCACCAGCTATGCATTGGGAAATGTTTATGAAGGCGGAGGTATAGTAGGGGGCATAGTATCGTTTGCCCTTGTAAAACTGTTTGGATATTACGGTGCGTTTATTATTATCATATGCGCCCTATTGGTGGCTTTGCTTACCCTTACCCGGTTTTCTTTAAAACGGATGGTGGAGAGAACAAACCATTTGATCATCAAATCAAAAAGGGATAAACAAACCAAGGAGGAAGTCGATACGGCAGACGACAAAGAATTATTGGACCAATTAATGGACAGCCTTGACAAGCTTGATAGCGATATTGAAGATATAAAGATAGACAGTTATATAAAACCTGTGGATAATAACCATTTAAAGAAAGAAGGGGCAGGGCAAGATAACGGAAAGGACAGTCAGGGTTGGGCAGCAGGTACCCGGGGAGAAATATTGGAGATAAGCCAGCAAGGGGACAATGTAAATTATAGTCCGCCGCCTATTTCTCTATTGAATGATAACACAACTCCGTTGGTACATACGGACAAAAAGGATATTATTAATAACGCAAAAATATTGGAGGACACCTTAAGTAGTTTTGGAGTGAGTGCAAAGGTAATACAGATAAGCAGGGGACCGGCTATAACCAGGTATGAATTGCAGCCGGCTTCCGGTGTGAAGGTAAGCAAAATAGTCAATCTGGCTGATGACATAGCCCTTAACCTCGCAGCGTCAGGAGTTAGGATTGAAGCACCCATTCCCGGTAAGGCGGCTGTGGGAGTGGAAGTACCCAATAAAGATATATCTCCGGTTATGTTAAAGGAAGTTATGCAGAGCAAAGAATATAAAAACTCACCGTCTAAGCTGGCCTTTGCTTTAGGCAAAGACATAACCGGTAACAACGTTGTGGGCGATCTGGGTAAGATGCCACACCTTTTGATAGCCGGTTCAACGGGATCGGGCAAGAGTGTATGTATCAATAGTATAATAATCAGTCTATTGTTTAATGCTTCCCCCGAAGATGTGAAAATGATTATGATAGACCCTAAAGTGGTAGAATTAAGCAGTTACAACGGCATACCCCACCTGCTTATACCGGTGATAACCGATGTAAAAAAGGCTGCCGGCGCGCTAAATTGGGTGGTTCAAGAGATGATTGACAGATACGGTTTATTTGCAGAAAAGAAAACCAAGGACATCCATAGGTACAACCGGTTGTTGGCAGAACATGGCGGGAAAAAACTGCCCCAAATAGTAGTTATAATTGATGAATTGGCTGATCTGATGATGGCGGCGCCCGGTGATGTGGAAGACGCAATATGCAGGATTGCGCAAATGGCAAGGGCTGCCGGCATACATCTGGTAATTGCCACCCAAAGGCCTTCGGTTGATGTTATTACCGGTGTAATAAAGGCAAACATACCTTCACGGATAGCCTTTGCCGTCAGCTCTCAGGCGGACTCCAGGACGATTTTGGATATAGGCGGTGCAGAAAAACTGTTGGGTAAAGGGGACATGTTGTACTATCCCGTAGGGGCTTCAAAACCTGTAAGGATTCAGGGGTGCTACGTTTCCGAACAGGAAGTGGAGAGGGTAGTGGGTTATATAAAGGAACAAAGAACGGCCCATTACGAAGAAAACCTACTTGACGAAATAGCCGTTGACAGTGAAACCCATAAAAGGGATGACGATGATGAGCTGCTCCCAACAGCCGTTGAATTGGTAATAGACAGCGGACAGGCTTCCATTTCCATGCTTCAAAGACGGCTCAGAATCGGATATGCAAGAGCCGCCAGAATAATTGACGAAATGGAAAGAAGGGGTATAATTGGGGGATATGGCGGCAGTAAACCCCGACAGGTACTGATTAAGAAAGAGGATATGCACAAGTATATATAATATTTTTTGACACTTGATCCCAGGTATACTATACTTTTACCTGAAACAATTACTCAACGTAGCCGGAAAGGAGAACAATCATTGCCAATAAAGGTAGGACTAATTTCTTTGGGCTGTTCTAAAAACCTGGTGGATTCTGAGGTGATGTTAGGCATCCTAAAGGAAAAGGAATATATAATAACCAATGACGCCCGGCAGGCAGATGTCTTAATAATAAACACCTGTTGTTTTATAGATAAGGCCAAGGAGGAATCCATTGATGCCATTTTAAGCTATGGCCAATTTAAAGAAAAATATCTATGTAAACTGTTAATTGTGGCCGGTTGCATGGCTAAGAGGTACAAAGATGAACTGGCCAGAGAAATTCCCGAAGTGGATTGTTTTATAGAGCCTGAAAACATACAAAATATAGAACAAGCAATAAGACGGTTTTTTCTCAATGAGGTAGGTTCCGCTGAGCAGAAAGAAAAAGGTGATAAGCATAACCATCCCCTGCCTCGGCTGATTAGTACCGGCAAAAGTACGGCCTATCTGAAAATTGCCGATGGATGTGATAACAGATGTAGTTATTGTGTTATACCCAGTATTAGGGGCAAATATACCAGTGTGCCCATGGAAGCTTTAATTCAGGAAGCTACAATGCTGGCCGGTAGGGGAATAAAAGAGCTGATAATAATTGCCCAGGACACCACAAGTTATGGCATAGATTTATATGGTAGCTACAAGTTAAAGGAGTTATTAAATAAATTGGCACAAATTGATGGACTGCAATGGATTAGGCTGATGTATTGCTACCCTGACAAAATAGATGACGAATTAATAGAAATAATAGCCGGCCATGATAACATTTGCAATTATCTGGACATACCCATCCAGCATATTAACGATGAAATATTGGCAAGAATGAACAGGTCCCATGATAGTCAAGATATAATAAGACTGTTTGACAAACTAAGGGAGAAGATTAGTGATGTGGTTATAAGGACATCATTAATAGTGGGTTTTCCCGGGGAGACCCACTCCCAGTTCGATGAGTTGTGTGATTTTTTAAAAAAATACAAAATAAACAGAGTAGGTGCTTTTACATATTCCAGAGAGGAAAGCACCCCGGCTGCAAACTTCAACAACCAAATAAACCAAAGAACAAAGCAGGAGAGATTAGAAAAATTAATGGAGATACAAAGGGAAATATCCTATGATATCAATAAGGACAGATTGAACAAAAAAGAGAAGGTACTCATTGAAGGAAGGAGGGGGGCCGATCTTTTTTTGGGCAGAAGTTATGCTGAAGCCCCTGAAGTAGACGGTGTGGTTTTTGTTAAAAGCACAAAAGAGCTGGAGGTTGGACAGTTTGTCGACGTAATATTTACCGAGGCATACGAATATGATATGTTGGGAGAATTGATATGAACCTTGCAAATAAAATTACACTCCTTAGGATACTGTTAATACCTGTTTTTTTGGTAATTCTACTGGGTAATTTCCCTATGGGACAGTATATAGCCGCAATTATTTTTATAGTTGCGGCCTGTACCGATGGTTTAGATGGCTATATAGCTCGAAAAAGAAATCAGATAACAACCGTTGGCAAATTTCTAGACCCTTTGGCAGACAAGCTCTTTATTACCTCCGCCCTTATTTCTTTGGTGGAGTTAGGTATGATATCGTCCGTTGTCGCTATAATAATTGTAAGTCGTGAGTTTATTATTACCGGTTTCAGAGTTATTGCGGCATCTAAGGGGGTAGTCATTGCTGCCAGCGGGTGGGGAAAACTAAAAACAGTAACGCAAATAGTGGCAATTGCGGCCATATTGTTGGACAATTTTCCTTTTTACCTTATTGGTTTTCCTTTTAGCGACATCATGGTAATTTTAGCGGTAATATTTACCGTTATTTCAGGAGTTCATTATATCTATAGGAATAGGAATGTTGTAACATAAGATTTAAAGAAGGGTGTGACGTATGAACGGAGAGATAATATCCGTGGGTACTGAACTGCTGCTGGGGCAGATAGCCAATACCAATGCCCAATATATATCCCAGGCTTTGTCCAAGATAGGGGTAAATGTTTATTTCCATACCGTTGTCGGTGACAATCCTCAAAGAATAAAGGACTGTTTCAAAAGGGCGTATGATAGATCCGACCTTGTAATCATTACCGGTGGTTTAGGTCCAACATCGGATGATATAACAAAGGAAGTGCTGGCTGAATTTTTTGGTGTACCCTTGGTAATTAATGAAGAATGCGAGCGCAACATAAAGGAATTTTTCAAGAAAATAGGCAAGCCCTGTACCGCTAATAATTTAAAACAGGCATATATATTACAAGGAGCAACGGTTATACCCAACAATAACGGAACTGCCCCGGGGATATTATACAAAAAGAATGAAAAGTTATTTTTTTTATTGCCCGGCCCGCCCGATGAGATGAAGGGCATGATAGACCGTTTCGTTCTTCCATATTTAGCCAAATCCAACAATAGCATAATAAAGTCAAAGGTGTTAAAGATAATCGGCATTGGCGAATCAAGTGTAGAAGAAATGCTGAAGGATATAATAACGTCGCAAAAAAATCCCACCATTGCTCCCCTTGCGGGTGGAGGGGAAGTAACCATCAGGATAACGGCAAAGGCGGAAAATGAAGAAGAAGGAAATATCCTAATTAAAGAAACGGAGCATTTAATCAGAAAACGTCTAAAAAACAATATCTATGGACAGGATGATGATACCATAGAACAGGTAGTGGTAAATGAGCTTAAGGCCCTTGGTTATATGCTTTCTATCGCAGAATCCTGCACAGGAGGGTTGGTGGCCAATTTAATTACCAATGTACCCGGTGCCTCCCATATATTCGACAGAGGTTTCATAACATACAGCAATGAGTCAAAGGTGGAATTGCTGGGTGTGCCAAGGGAAATAATTGAAAAGAACGGCGCCGTTAGCCCCCAAACTGCCAAAGCTATGGCTGAGGGATTGCTGTCGCGAACAAGTAGCAATATGGCATTGGCCGTTACCGGTATAGCCGGGCCGGGCGGGGGCACGCCTGAAAAACCCGTTGGGCTGGTATATGTGGCAGTAGCCGATAGAAGCCAAACAAGGGTCAGTCGTTTTAATTTTGTGGGCAATAGGCAAAGGAACAAACTTATGACAGCAAAATATGCTTTAAACACCCTGAGATTATTTATACAATCAAATGGAAAATCTCCAAAAAACGATTGACTGTAAAATATAGTTAATGCTATAATATATACAGAACAAATGTTCGCACAACATATAAAGGGTGGTGAAACCTGATAAATATCAGGGCATGGTATGATGGAAAGGAAAAAAGCGTTGGAAGTGGCCCTAAGCCAGATAGAAAAACAATTTGGCAAAGGTTCTGTCATGAAACTGGGCGAGGATAGCAACAAGATGAATATTGAGGTTATACCTACCGGGTCTTTAAGCCTTGATTTGGCCCTGGGTGTAGGTGGGCTGCCACGGGGACGGATAGTAGAAATTTTTGGGCCGGAATCGTCGGGTAAAACAACAGTGGCCTTACATGTGATAGCCGAGGCGCAAAAAAACGGGGGTATAGCTGCTTTTATCGATGCGGAGCATGCATTGGATCCCAATTACGCAAAAAACTTGGGGGTGGATATTGATAATCTGTTGGTATCCCAACCGGATACAGGCGAACAAGCCCTGGAAATAGCCGAGGCGTTGGTGCGCAGCGGTGCAATAGATGTCATTGTTATAGACTCGGTGGCTGCATTGGTCCCCAAGGCCGAAATTGAAGGTGAAATGGGAGATGCCCATGTCGGATTACAGGCAAGGCTTATGTCCCAAGCCCTGAGGAAGTTGTCGGGGGCAATAAGCAAATCCAATACAACGGCCATCTTTATCAACCAGTTGAGGGAAAAGGTTGGTGTAATGTTTGGAAATCCCGAGACAACTCCAGGGGGAAAAGCCTTGAAGTTTTACGCGTCGGTGAGGCTGGATGTACGCCGTATAGAGACTTTAAAATCAGGCAATGAAATGATCGGAAACAGGACAAGGGTTAAAGTGGTGAAGAATAAGGTGGCTCCGCCGTTTAAGCAGGCAGAATTCGATATTATGTACGGCGAGGGCATATCCAAGGAAGGGTCCTTGTTAGATCTTGCAGTCAGCAAGGACATAATCAATAAAAGCGGTACTTGGTTTTCATATGGTGATATAAAATTGGGCCAGGGCAGAGAAAACGCTAAACAATACCTAAAGAAAAATAAGGAGCTGGCCTTGGAGATAGAGGAAAAGGTAAGAAAAGCTTTTAATTTAGCAAGTTCAAATCAGTCCTCCAATGATGATGGGGAAGCCGATTAAAATAAAATGATTGCCCACTATGATGGGCAATCATTTTCCTATTTTAGAGTGGTGATAAAAAATATGACAAAAGGGAAGGATTATGCAGAAAAAAAATTATTAAGATTTTTATCTTTCAGAATGCGTAGCAGGCAGGAAGTTGTGGACTATCTCAGGAGGAATAAAATTGATGAGGGTTTTATTAACCTTCTCGTTGAAAAGTACCAAAGGCTAGGATATATTGATGATGATGCCTTTACCAAGGCATGGATTAATGACAGGATAAAACTTAAGGCGTACAGCAAAAGGATGATAGCTTATGAATTGAGAAATAAGGGCATAGACAACGGAACAATTGAAAAATACATAAAAGCCGCCGATGATGCCCAGTATGAGTGTGCCATTAGGAATTTAAAGAAAAGATACAAAGGGATGGACATAGACAATAAAAAAATGATATCTTTTTTATTAAGAAAAGGCTTTGAATATAATATAGCACTCAAGGCGGTTAATGATTTCTGTCAAAAAAAAGGGGAGGTATGATGAGGCTTTTATTTTTTACCGATACCCATATTAGGGGGAATACCCCCCGTAGCAGAAAGGACAATATACTAAACACCCTTTTTCAAAAAATAGAAGAGATTATTGATATAGCGCAGCAGTGGCAAGTGGATTATATCCTTCACGGGGGTGATATCTTTGACCGTCCGGATATTTCTCCCTCCATTGTAAGGGATGTGATGAAGCTTTTTAAAAGGTTTAACCGACCCATTTATGCAGTGGCGGGCAACCACGATCTTTACGGCCATAATCCTCAGACTCTTCACAGGACCATGGTAGGTTTACTGGATGCAGCAGGAATAATAAAAATGTTGGACGGACAGCATAAATTACTACAATCGGGGAACATAAAAGTACAATTGTCGGGAATTAGTTATAGCTATGATATAGACAGTAGTAATTCTTTTAAACGATATTATACAATAAAAAAGAACATCGATGCCGATTTTTCCATTCATGTTGTTCATGGAATGTTGTTGGATAAAAAGTTTATAGAAGGGATTCCATATACCCTTTTGGACGATATTTGTCATACGGAGGCCGATATAACCCTTAGCGGTCATTACCACACAGGCTTTGGCATTAAAAAAATCTTCGACAAATATTTCGTAAATCCCGGTAGTATATTAAGGATAAGCAACAATATATCGGAGCTTAATAGAAAACCCGCCGTTGTCTTGATAGAACTGGTAAAGGGTCAACCTCCTTCAATACAACTAATTAACTTAAAGATCGCCAAAGACGGCGAATTGGTTTTGGATAGGTCCGTTTTGGAAAGGGATTCAATGCAAAAAGAAAGGTTGGATTATATATTTAGGGAAATCCGGTCGGCCACCAAGTTTAATTCATTAAATTTAGATACCATAATAAACGGCATTATTGCTGACCAAAATATTGCCTCTGATGTAAAAAAAGAGGCGTTAAAACGGATTAGCGATATTAGAGTAATATTGGAAGAGTGAGTTGTTATTATGATATACATAAAAAAATTAATAATAGAAAATTTCCAGTCCCATAAATACACCCAGTTGGATTTTTCCAATAATCTTAACGTTATTGTAGGGCCGTCCGACACAGGCAAGACATCGATTATTAGGGCCATAAAATGGGTGCTGTACAATGAACCTCGGGGAACGGGTTTTATAAGGAAGGGTGAAAATACCTGCAGTGTCACCCTATATTTTTCCAACGGTTACGGGGTAAAAAGAAAAAGGACGGCCGGTACCAACCAGTATATAGTTATTCACCCAGACGGGAAAGAAACGATTTTTGAGGGTTTTGGCAATAACGTACCGGCAGAAGTGATCAATGTCCACGGTATAAGGAAGGTTGAGTTTGACACGGGCATATCCTCCAATATAAATATTGCTGAACAAATGGAGGGACCCTTTATGTTATCCCAGCCGGCAACCCTTCGGGCAAAGGCATTGGGCAGGCTGGTGGGTGCTCATATCATAGATGCTGCGGTAAAGGATATTGCAACGGATATCCATAGGTTAACCCAGCAAAAAAAAGGGATAGAAGAAAACATCTCCTCCATCGACCAGCAGTTACAACAATTCAAAGATCTTGATGATTTAAAGAAGGTAATTGAAAAATCAAAGGGACTGCTGGAAGACATAGAAATAAAACGGAATTTATTGCAACGATGTATTGATATTAACGACAACTACGCCAAAGCAACCGAACAAACAATAAAGATAAAAAACATTCTGCATGATTTGAAGGATTTAGGACTTGTGGAAGGGTATGTAGAAGGGGCGATGGAAAAGATACGTCAGGTAAAAAGGTTACAAAATGCTTTAACTAAAATAAGTACCCTAGATAAAGAAATTACGCGGTTGCAAGGGATGATAAATAAACTTACAGGACTTAAAAATGCTGACTGTTTGCTTAAATCCATGGAAAGGCTTTGTGAAAGATTACAACGTCTGTATATGTATAAAAAAACCATGGAAGGGATTTCCGTCCAAATTACACATAATTTAAAAATCCAAAATAAGTTACAGGCCGTCAATTACCTAGACCAAAAGCTCAATAGCCTTGATACGGCTATTGACCGACTAAGGAAAATCAAGCAATACAGTTACAAATTGAATAAGTTGAACAGGGATGAAAAAGAAAGCCGACAATTGGCAGACAAACTGCAACATGTCACCTATGTGGAGAATACGCTGAGCAGGATAGAAAAAAAGCAGGATTTACTTCAAACTTACATTAAGCTTGAAAAGCGCCACAGAGAAATAACAAATGCTTGTCAAAGGGGATATAACTATTTAGAACAAACAAAAGAGGAAATTAAGGATATGCTGAACAGGTATGGAAATACCATTAAAAGCTTAGGAAGATGCCCGTTATGTAACAGCACGATAGATGACGGTAAGGTAAGACATATATTAAAAGAAATTATGGAATAGGGAGGTAACGTGAGATATGGAAGAAAAGGAGAAAATATTGGCCCAATTAAAGAACAATTTAGAGAAAGCCAAGAACATGAAATTTAAGGCAGAGGCCAGGTTAGAACAGCTACAAAAACAAAAACAGGAGCTGTATGAAGAACTTGACCAGCTGGGGATAAAACCTGAACAATTGGATGATGAGATAAAAAAATTGAAGGCTGAAATAGATGATATGATAAAGGAAGCAAAATCACTGTTACCGGAAGACATTATTCTAAAGAGCTACAGGAGTGATGGCAGTGACAGCAAGTGAACTGTCGGCTTTACATGATAGGCTTAATGACCTCACATCATTTTATTATATTCAGAAGGGCAAAGAAGAACATTTACTAAAACAAAGGGAGGAAAAACAACAAAGGCTACATGATATAACCGGGAAAATAGACCTGCTGGAGAAGGTAAAACTACTCCTCCAGGGGGCGGGAGAGTATGCCCGGGAACAATCAAAAATACAGGTAGAGAAGCTGGTAACCTATTGTCTACAGTATATTTTTGGCAGTGATATTAAGTTTGAAATAGAGATAAATGAAAAGGGTGGACGGATAGAAGCGGATTTTTTTGTGGAGACCGATTATGAGGGTTATAAAATACGAAGTCAACCCCAGGATACCAGAGGGGGAGGGATAATAGATATAATATCCCTGGCAATACGGTTGGCTATGCTGCAGTCCTACTACCCCGAAATTCACGGACCTTTAATATTAGACGAGCCGGCAAAACACGTGAGTGAAGAGTATATAGTAAATGTGTCAAATTTTTTAAGTGAAATAAGCGAGCTCCTTGGACGACAGGTTATTATGATAACCCATAACGCCCATTTGGCAGAAATATCAAATACCAGCTACAGCATCTCTCAAGACAAGGGAATAAGCGTTGTTACCCCAATTCGTTCTTGACATGATATATAAAAAGATATAAAATTAGATGGAATACTACTGTCCTGAGATTGAAATTTACGGCGAAAGTAAAATAAAGGTGCTAATGTATTATAGGATTAAGTAATGACTGAGTTAGCATAGCTCAGTTTAATTGTGTCCTTTTGTTCAAAGGAGGTGTTTTATAATTAGTACAGGTAGTCTAATAGGATTGATATTTGGCGCTGTAGCAGTCATTATTGTAGGTTTTGCTTTGGGCTATTTATATAGAAAGTTTGTGGCTGAGTCCAAGCTGGCAAAGGCAGAAGAAACGGCTGCAAGGATTATAGAAGATGCCAAGAAACAAGCCGAAGCAAGTAAACGTGAAACACTGCTAGAGGCTAAAGAAGAAGTCCATAGACTGCGAAATGAATTTGAAAGAGAAAACCGTGAACGAAGAAATGAATTACAAAGAATGGAACGACGTTTGATTCAAAGGGAAGAAACTTTAGAAAAAAAGTTGGATGCCTTGGAATCGAGAGAGGATGCTTTAGCACGCAAGCAAAGGGATGTGCAAAGGAAGCAGGAAGAAGTTGATGAACTCTACAAAAAACAGCTTGAAGAACTGGAAAGGATATCCAAGCTTACCCTAGACGAAGCCAGGGAACTGCTTCTTCAGAAGGTAGAAAAGGAAACCAAGCATGAAGCGGCTAAGATGATACGGGACATAGAAAATAAGGCCAGGGAAGAGGCGGAAAAGAAGTCCAGGAGTATCCTAAGTTTGGCCATACAAAAATGTGCTGCCGATCATGTATCTGAAGCCACTGTTTCGGTAGTGCCTTTACCCAGTGATGAAATGAAAGGGCGTATAATAGGTCGGGAAGGAAGGAACATAAGAACCTTGGAAACCCTAACGGGTATCGATTTAATAATTGACGATACTCCGGAAGCGGTAATTCTGTCAGGGTTTGACCCCATTAGAAGGGAAATTGCAAGGATCGCCCTGGAAAAATTAATAATAGACGGTAGAATACATCCTGCACGGATTGAAGAAATGGTGGAAAAGGCCAGAAAAGAAGTGGATAACCAGATAAGGGAAGAAGGAGAGCAGGCAAGTTTTGATACAGGCGTCCATGGTTTACATCCGGAATTGATAAGGTTGCTTGGACGATTAAAGTTTAGAACCAGTTATGGACAAAACGTATTACAGCACTCTATCGAAGTATCCCATCTGGCCGGCATAATGGCAGCGGAAATCGGAGCAGATGTGGCAATTGCCAAAAGGGCCGGTCTTTTGCATGATATAGGTAAGGCTGTGGACCACGAGACCGAAGGCCCGCACATAAAAATAGGTGCAGACCTGGCTAGAAAATATAAAGAGAGTTCAGAAATAGTACACGCTATTTTGGCACATCACGGTGACGTTGAAGCTACCACGGTGGAAGCCGTGCTTGTACAGGCTGCCGATGCTGTTTCAGCCGCAAGGCCTGGTGCAAGGCGAGAAACTCTTGAAGCGTACATTAAGAGATTGGAAAAGTTAGAGGAAATTGCAAATTCTTTCGCAGGTGTGGAAAAATCTTTTGCAATACAGGCAGGTAGGGAAATCAGGATAATAGTAAAACCCGATGACGTGGATGATTTATCAACTATTCAAATGGCAAAAGATATAGTAAAAAGAATTGAACGAGAACTTGAATATCCAGGACAAATAAAGGTAAATGTAATAAGAGAAACCCGTGCAATAGAATACGCAAAATAAAGGTGTGCAGCTGCGCACCTTTTTATATATAAATAATGAGGAGCATTATGATGAATATTTTAATACTTGGTGATATTGTTGGAAAACCCGGCAGGAAAGGCGCCCAAATGGTAATAGAACACGTAAAGGAAATGAACAGCGTGGATCTAATTGTCGCCAACGGCGAGAATTCTGCCGGTGGAAAGGGTATAACCATGGCCGTGCTGGATCAATTAATGGACATGGGCATTAATGTAGTTACCATGGGCAATCATGTATGGGCCAAAAAGGAAATATATCAAATCTTTGACTCCCCAAAAAAGTATAAAATTATAAGGCCAGCCAATTATCCCGGCGAAGCAATCCCCGGTAGCGGTCATTGCATAGTTAAGGTGGAGGATTTTTATGTTGGTGTGATTAATCTATCCGGCAGGGTATTCATGGAATGTCTTGACAATCCCTTCAGCGTAATAGATAGGGAAATAAGCTGCGTAGATGATAAATGTGATATTATTTTGGTGGATTTCCATGCCGAGGCAACCGCAGAAAAGGTTGCAATGGGTTGGTATCTTGACGGAAGGGTAAGTATGGTATATGGTACCCACACCCACATCCAGACAGCAGATGATAGGATACTACCGGGAGGAACGGGATACATAACAGATATAGGTATGGTAGGGCCCAGGGATTCTGTACTGGGTGTTAAAAAAGATATAATAATCAATAGATTTAAGACCAGTCTGCCGGTCAGATTTCAATTGGCCTCGGGTGATATAATCGCCAATGGCGTATTGATAGAAATAAATGAAAATAGCGGTAAAACCGTTAACATAAAACGTATAAACACTACCTTCCCCAATGAATAAAATCAAATGTTCGAAAAAATAAAATATAAAAAGGATTTTCCTTTTATATGTAGAATAATAATGTTACTAATAAAATAAAAGTATTTGGGGGGTTTAAACAGTAATGGAAGTATTAAAGGTGTCAGCAAAATCAAATCCAAACTCCGTTGCAGGTGCATTAGCAGGTGTTTTACGGGAAAAAGGTTCTGCCGAAATACAGGCAATTGGCGCAGGTGCATTAAACCAGGCAGTTAAAGCTGTGGCCATAGCGAGAGGCTTTGTAGCTCCCAGCGGCTTAGATTTAATATGCATACCGGCTTTTACCGATATTCAGATTGACGGAGAAGAAAGAACGGCAATAAAACTGATTGTTGAGCCAAGGTAGCATGGTGAAGGAATAATTTATATAATTTTATAAACCTGCTTAACTAAGCAGGTTTATTTTATAGTTCACTCTGAAATTAGGAGGACTAGCATTTGAAGGAAAACTTTATTATCGATGGGCACTGTGATACCTTTTACAGAATATATGAAGAAGGTGCTTCCCTTTATGACAATAGGGGCATTCTTCAAAACAGTATACAAAATATGTTAAAGGGTGGCGTAAAACTTCAGTTCTTTGCAGCATGGGCAGGTGATAAGACCCAACATATGTCCCCGGCTGTAGACGTAAATATTATGATTGGTCTTTTTTACAGGCAGATTCTTCAAAACAGTCAAATAATAGTACCTGTATTCTGTTATAAGGATATAGAACAACACCTAAACAGCGGGAAAATACTTGCGATGTTGGCCATAGAAGGCGGCGAGGCCCTTGAGGGAAAATTGGAAATGCTGGATATATATTATAGATTAGGTGTTAGGTGCTTAACCCTTACATGGAATAACAGCAACGAAATTGGACACGGTGTGTTAGAGGACGATTCAGGGCAGGGGTTGACGGATTTTGGCAGAAAAGTTGTAAAGCAAATGAATAATTTGGGTATGATAATCGATGTATCCCACATATCAAAAAAGGGTTTTTGGGATGTTTTAGAGGCATCTACCCAGCCGGTAATCGCCAGCCATTCCAATTCCTCATATGTACATAACCACAAAAGAAATCTTGACGACGATCAAATAAAGGCCATAGCCAGCAGCGGCGGTATTGTGGGTATAAACTTCTACCCACGGTTTTTAGGGAATGGAAGGGTCTCGGTTTTGGATATACTAAAACACATAGACCATATTTCCTTAATATGCGGCAATGTTGACTGTATAGCCTTTGGAAGCGATTTCGACGGCATTGAACAGGTGGCGGAGGGCATAGAAAACAGTAGCCATTTTAATAATATAGTGGAGGCATTATACAAGGCCAATTATTCACAAGCAGATATTAAAAAAATTTGCAACGGGAATTATATTAGATATTTAAAAAGAGTACTATAGGAGACTTATATATGTATGCTGATTTACATATTCACAGCCTTCATTCCGATGGAAAGTTAACACCGGCTGAAATTGTAAAACATGCCAAGGATGTGGGCTTAAAGGCTATCTCCTTAACCGATCACGATACCGTTAAGGGAGTGGCTGACATTATTAATCACGGCAGAAAAAAGGATATTTTTGTTATACCGGGCGTGGAACTTAGCACGGAATATAAAAACGAAGAAATACACATTTTAGGCTATTTTATTAACCATAGGGACCGGCGTCTGAATGCAAGGCTGCAACAACTGAGAAATCTAAAGAATAAACGAACGGAAAAAATGGCCGAAAATTTAATGAGGATATATGGAATAGATATCTCAAAGGAGGTATCCTGGGTAAAAAAAGCAACTCACACATTGGGAAGGCCACATTTAGCCAGAATCCTCATGGAAAAGGGTGTAGCGTCTTCCATGGCTGATGCCTTTGGAAAATACCTGGGTGAGCATTGTCCGGCATATGTACAGAGGCAAAGGATGACACCGAAGGAGGGAGCAAAATTAATAAAGCAAGCCGGGGGTTTGCCTGTGTTGGCCCATCCCGGGCTGATAAAGGGGGATTTTGATGTGCTGGAAATTATGGAACAGGGGTTGGAGGGGATAGAAGTATTTCATACCAATCATACAGAGGAAATTCAGCAACGGCTTGAAAAATTGTGTTTGGACAATAAATGGGTAATAACGGGCGGTAGCGATTGCCATGGTGACATGTTGGACGGGAAACTGCTGATGGGCTCTTCCGGAATAGATGAAAAATATTTCCGGGCTTTATTGCAATATATAGACTTTTTTGCAACATAATTAACAAATTCGCAATAATAGATTTGCAAAGTTGCAATTTTCGGCATTTAAGATGGATCATAGGCCTTATATATGATATAATATGAATTATTCGAACAGTGGAATTTCAAGAGGTAGAGGAGGAATTGATGGTGCTCTCAAAAAAAGCACAAGCCATAAGCGGGTCTATTACCTTGGCAATAACCGCAAAGGAAAAGGCTATGAAGGCAGAAGGTATCGATGTTATTGGATTTGGTGCGGGGGAACCCGATTTTGATACACCACTTCATGTTAAGCAGGAAGCTATAAGGGCAATAAATCAAGACTATACCAGATACACACCGGTGTCCGGTATCTTACCTTTAAGAAAAGCTATATGCGATAAGCTCAAAAGGGATAACTCCCTTGAATACAATCCATCGGAGATAGTGGTCTCCAATGGGGCAAAACATTCGTTATTTAATATCTTTCAGGCCATATTGAATCCTGGGGATGAAGTACTGATACCGTCGCCTTATTGGGTCAGTTACCCGGAGTTGGTAAAACTGGCCGACGGTGTGCCCGTATTTGTAAATACTAAGGAAGACAACCTTTTTAAAGTAAGGGTAAGGGATTTGGAAAGGGCTGTTACTCCTAAAACCAAAGCACTAATACTTAACAGTCCCAGCAACCCCAATGGATGTGTATATAAAAAAGAGGAACTGATGGATATTGCAGATTTTGCCGTTAAAAACGATATTTTCGTAATTTCTGACGAAATTTATGAAAAACTTATATATGATGGAAAGGAGCATATTAGCATTGCTGCTTTAAATGATAAAATAAAGGACCGTACCATAGTGGTCAACGGCGTTTCCAAAGCCTATGCCATGACAGGCTGGAGGATCGGTTATACGGCTTCAAATCAAGAAATTGCGTCCGTTATGAATAACATACAAAGTCATGCAACCAGCAATCCCAATTCCATAGCCCAATATGCCAGCATAGCCGCCTTAAACGGGCCGCAGGATTGTTTGTATGAGATGGTCAAAGAGTTCCAAAAAAGAAGAGACTACATGGTAAAAAAGATAAACAGTATTGAAGGTTTGTCATGCAGAAAACCCATGGGCGCCTTTTATGTCATGGTAAATATCAGCAAAACCTTCAACAGAAGGATTGATGATTATACAATTAACAGTTCCATTGATTTTGCTGAGGCTTTATTGTCTAAGTCAAAGGTAGCTGTGGTCCCTGGTATTTCCTTTGGGGATGATAATTTTATCAGATTATCGTATGCGACGTCCATGGAGAAAATAAAGGAAGGTTTAAACAGGATAGAGCAATTTATTAAAAATTTGACGGAATAGAGGAGAGGACAATGACATATAAAACATATATAAATCCACTTATTAACAGATATTCCAGTAAAGAAATGGCTTATCTATTTTCCGATGAATATAAATTTACAACATGGCGAAAACTTTGGGTGGCCTTGGCAGAAAGCCAGTATGAACTGGGTTTGCCCATAAAGAAGGAACAGATACAGCAGCTTAAGGAAAATATTAATAATATAGATTATAAATTGGCCCAGGATAGGGAAAGGGAAGTACGCCATGATGTAATGGCCCACGTTTATGCCTATGGCGTTCAATGTCCCGATGCCAAACCTATTATTCATTTAGGGGCTACCAGTTGCTATGTTGGAGATAATACCGATATAATAATTATGTACAATGGATTATTGTTGCTTAAGAAGAAACTGCTGACCTGTATTGATAAACTGGCTAGGTTTGCAAAAAAGTACAAAGATATGCCCACATTGGGCTTTACCCATTATCAGCCGGCACAGCTTACAACGGTGGGTAAAAGGGCTTGTTTGTGGATACAGGACTTGTATATGGACTTTATTGAAATTGAACATAGGTTAAAAAATATCAGGCTTAGGGGTGTAAAGGGAACAACTGGCACCCAGGCCAGTTTCCTGTCGCTTTTCAACGGAGATCATAAAAAGGTGGAAAAACTGGAGAGACTGGTATGTAAGAAGATGGGTTTTGAATATGCCTATCCGGTTACCGGACAGACTTATCCGAGGAAGCTGGATAGCATGGTTCTTAACGTATTAAGCGGTATAGCTCAAAGTGCGTCGAAATTCAGCAATGACATTAGACTGCTACAGAATCTAAAGGAAGTGGAAGAACCCTTTGAAAAACATCAAATTGGATCATCCGCCATGGCTTATAAGCGCAATCCTATGCGCAGTGAAAGAATTTCCTCTTTGGCACGGTACGTAATAATCGATTCCTTAAACCCTGCCGTTACAGCTTCGGTGCAGTGGTTTGAAAGGACCTTGGACGATTCGGCCAATAAGAGGATTTCCATCGCCCAAAGTTTTCTGGCAACCGATGCCATATTAAATCTTTATATTAATATAGCCGATAATTTGGTAGTGTATCCCAAGGTAATAAAAAGCCGCATATACCAAGAATTGCCCTTTATGGCTACAGAGCACATTTTAATGGAAGCCGTAAAAAGGGGTGGGGACAGACAGGAGTTGCATGAACGGATAAGGCGATATTCCATAGAGGCAGCAAAAAGGGTAAAAGAGGAAGGTAAGGAAAACAATCTCTTGGATTTAATTGCCCAGGATCCGGCCTTTAACATGGACGAGGCTGAAATAAAAGAGATTTTAAATCCTATTAATTTTATTGGCAGGGCACCCCAGCAGGTAGATAAATTTTTAGATAATACAATTTTCCCGCTGTTGGATAAACATCGCGGGGAATTGGATATAGATGTAGGCGTCTGGGTATAAGTACAAACAAAAAAGGAGTTAGCATTTAAATGGCAGGGGAGACAGGATTCGAACCCGCAACCAACGGTTTTGGAGACCGCTACTCTACCAGTTGAGCTACTCCCCCATGGATAAATGCCAACTCCGCAAACGGCAAGTATTATTATAAGACAAGAAAATGTTTTAGTCAATGGTTTATATTTGAAAATAATGCTTTTTCCGCGGGTAATAGTTTATGATATCTATAAAAATCTTAAGAAGACGACAAAAAGGAAGGTAAAAATATGAAAAGCGTTAAACTTGGATTTATTGGCTGCGGGAATATGGCCACGGCCATTATAAAGGGGTTAATAGCACAATCCGTTATACCAAGGGATGACATACGTGTATTTGATATAGACCCCAAAAAGACAAAAAAAATTGCGGAGTATGGGGTAACAATATCCGGCGATCTATTTAAGCTGCTTGATGACACAAACATAATTATGCTATGTGTAAAGTCTAACAGCTGTGAAGAAGTACTTAACGGGATTAAAGATTATATGGATGAAAATAAGGTACTGGTGTCAATTGTCGCCGGTATATCGATAGAATACTTGGCATCCTTCTTTAAGGGCAATGTAAAAATAGTGCGGACCATGCCTAACACTCCTGCCTTGATAGGCTGCGGTATGACGGGCGTTTCCTTTAATGAACATGTTTCCGATGAAGAGAAAAAAACGGTCAAACAAATATTTAGCAGTATAGGTAGGGTAGAGGTAATAGATGAGGAGCTAATGGATGTGGTAACGGCTGTTAGCGGTAGCAGCCCGGCCTATACATATATGTATATAGAGGCATTGGCCGATGGGGCGGTACTGGGGGGGATGCCCCGGGATAAGGCTTATATTTTCGCTGCACAAGCGGTTATAGGTGCGGCCAAAATGGTACTTGAGCTAAAGGAGCACCCGGGAAAACTTAAGGATATGGTTTGCTCGCCTGCCGGTACTACCATTGAAGCCGTCAAGACTTTAGAAGAGGGTGGCTTCAGATCGACAATAATAAATGCAGTCAAGAATTGTTATGAAAAGTCTAAGAGGATGGGGGAACCCCGATAAATAAAGAAATGAATAGTTAACATATAATATTTATGTAAACAACAAGGAGGGCTATATCATCAAAAAGGTAACCATATACACCGACGGAGCATGTTCAGGCAATCCGGGGCCGGGTGGCTGGGCGGCAATCCTTAAATATAATAATCATGAAAAGGAAATCTGCGGCAGCGAGGCTAATACCACCAATAACCGTATGGAATTATTGGCGGCCATTAAAGCACTGGAGTGTCTTAAGGATAGATGCTATGTAGATTTGTACAGCGACAGCGCTTATTTAATTAACGGATTTAAAAATAACTGGATTGATAATTGGCAAAGAAACAATTGGAAAACTTCAGCAAAAAAGCCTGTTGAAAATAAGGATTTATGGATGAGATTAATAAGTATGAACAACTTCCATAATATAAACTGGATTAAGGTTAAGGGCCACAGCGATAATGATTATAATAATAGGTGCGATAAAATAGCAAGGGAGCAAATTAAAAAACTAAACGCCGTTTGAAGGCGGATTTACAACTATGCGCGAAAGATAAGTTTAACGTAAAATATATTTGTTTTTGCTTGGAGGGATAACCTATGCCTAAAAATGATTATCAGCATAACTTACACAGAGAAAATACGTTAAAGTTGCGTTACTTGATTCAGGATCTCCCTTCCTTCTGTCATGATTTTTTTATTGCCATGGAGCCGCTCACCACCATAAAAACCAGGATAGCCTATGCCTATGACTACAAAATATTTTTCCAATACCTATTGAGTAATGGCATAATACAAAAGGAAAAGGTATCGGCCATACAGGCTGAAGATTTGGATACTATTCTACCCGAAGATATTGAAAAATATTTGGACCACCTATCCTACTATAAAACCTCCCGTGGCAATTTAAACCGCAAAAATGACAATACCGGAAAAGCCAGAAAATTGGCTGCCATCCGTTCCCTATTCGATTATCTACATAAAAGAAGAAAAATAAAAGCAAATATCGCAAGGCTGGTGGATATGCCCAAGATTAGGGAAAAACCCATAATAAGGCTGGAACCCGATGAGGTTGCCAGGTTGTTGGATGTGGTGGAAAAGGGCGAAGGCCTTACCGAAAGACAAAAAAAATATCATGAACATACAAAAAGCAGGGATTTGGCAATGATTGGCCTGTTTTTGGGTACGGGGATAAGGGTAAGCGAGTGCGTGGGATTGAACATGTCGGACTTTGATTTTAATATTAACGGATTTAGGGTGACCCGGAAGGGCGGCAATGAAGTGGTCCTCTATTTTGGTGATGAAGTGAGGGACATGCTACTTCAATATATAGAGGACAGAAAAAAAATTCAAGCAAAGCCGGGACACGAAGATGCCCTCTTTTTATCCATGCAAAAGACGAGGATCAGTACAAGGACGGTACAGGAAATTGTAAAAAAGTACAGTAGGTTGATAGCGCCGCTAAAGAATATCTCGCCCCACAAACTAAGGAGCACCTATGGCACCAATCTTTATAGGGAAACGGGAGACATATACATTGTGGCAGATGTTTTGGGCCATAAGGATGTGAATACCACCAAAAAGCATTATGCCGCCATAAGCGATGATAAGAGAAGAATGGCCGCCCGGGTAGTAAAGCTTAGAGATTGATCATCTATTTTTCTTAGCTTAAAGGAATTTGAATATAATTACCGGATACTATATTGGCAGATTCCAGGGAGTTAACCTCCCTTATTTCTTTAATGTATTGTCTGATATCCATTTTCCTGGGTTTATATTTCTTAGCTAAACTCCATAGGGTATCCCCTTCCTTTATCAAAACGGTTATGTGGGGAATGGTCTCCTTCTCTCCCCTTGCATAGTTGTTATCTAAGATAAACGAAAGGAAAATAATAGCCGATAAAAACAATAGTGTTATTGAAATAATAAATCTTTTTTTATTTTTTATAAAGTATTGTTTTTGGGGTTTATAGATATGTTTGTCCATAAATCTCCCTCCTGACATCCATGACGAACATATGTTCTATGTAGATTATATCCGAACCTATGTTCGTTGTCAATGATTTTAAAAATTTAACGAACATTTGTTTGATATATGGAGTCGTATATGTTATAATTTTCATATAAAATATATATGTTGAAAGGATTTTTTATATGTCCAAAACTCTTTCAAAAAAGCAAAAAAGAATACTTGATTTTATAAAATCTGAGATAGATAAAAAGGGGTATCCCCCTTCAGTAAGGGAGATTTGCGACGGTGTGGGGTTAAAATCCACCTCCACGGTCCATGGACACCTAACCAGATTGGAGAAAAAGGGCTATATAAGAAGGGACGCTACAAAGCCCAGAACCATCGAAATATTAAAGGAGGATTGTTGTGATTATCCTAAATCAATTGATTATCCTATATTAGAAGAAACGAAAATACAAAAGGAAATGATACCCGTACCCATTGTCGGTAAGGTAACGGCGGGGCAACCGGTTTTGGCGGTGGAAAACATTGAAGATACCTTTCCCCTGCCCCATGATTTTCTTCAAGCCAGCGATACTTTTATACTTAGGGTGAAGGGTGACAGCATGATAAACGCCGGGATATTGGACGGTGACTATATCATAGTAAAACAACAACCGGTAGCCCAAAACGGTGACATAGTTGTGGCATTGCTGGATGACGAAGCAACAGTAAAAAGGTTTTATAGAGAAAGGGACCATATACGGTTGCAACCTGAAAACCCGAATATGGACCCCATAATAACAAAGGATGTATCAATTATAGGTAAAGTAATTGGCCTTTTAAGAAGGTTTTAAATACTTAATCTTGAATTGCCTGTAGGGCTGTGGCAAGACCTATTTTGGCATGTTCATAGGTTAGGCCTCCTTGGACGTAGGCTATATATGGCGGTTTTACCGGAGCGTCGGCACTCAGCTCTATTGAAGCCCCTTGGATGAAGGTGCCGGCTGCCATAATTACCTTATGATCGTAGCCCGGCATTTCCCATGGCTCCGGCTGTACAAAACTGTCTATAGGAGAACCCTTTTGTATACCTTGGCAAAATGAAATCAGCTGCTTTGCCGTTGGAAATTTTATGGATTGTATTATATCGCAACGTTCCTCTTCCGGTTGGGGATTAACCTCATATCCCAAATCCTTAAAAACAGTCGAAAACAAAATAGCGCTTTTTATCGCTTGACCTACCACATGGGGAGCCATGAATAAACCTTGGAAAAAAGGTAGGTAGCTTGCAGCATAAGAACCTACCTCCCTCCCTATTCCGGGGGATGAGTACCTATAGGTAATGCGCTCTATTAAGTCTGAAGGCCCTGCTATATACCCGCCGGTTGGACACAGTCCCCCTCCGGGATTTTTAATAAGGGAGCCGGCGATTATATCAGCTCCTATTTCAGTGGGCTCTGTCGTTTGGGTAAACTCGCCGTAGCAATTGTCTATTAATATTATTAAATCCTTATTTATGTCTTTTAAAATATTTATTATTTTTTTCATATTTTCGATGGATAGCGAGGGGCGCCATTGGTACCCCTTTGATCTTTGGATAAATATCATTTTGGTTTTTTCGGTTATATATTTTTCAAAGGACGATTTGTTCAGGGTTTCCATGTGATTAATATCTATTTCATTGTACGATACACCCAACTCTTTTAAAGAACCGTTTCCTTCACTGTCCCTTATACCTATGGTTTCTTCCAGGGTATCGTAGGGTCTGCCCGTTATGGACAGGAGTTCGTCTCCGGGCCTTAGAATACCGTATAGACAAAGGGCTATGGCATGGGTTCCCGATACTATCTGTGGCCTCACAAGGGCATCCTCCGTCTTAAAGACACAAGCATATAGCTGCTCAAGCCCGTCGCGGCCTATATCATCATAGCCGTAACCCGTTGACAGCGTCATATGCCTCTGGCCTATTTTGTTTTGTTGGAAGGCAGTCAACACTTTGGCTTGGTTATATAGCACAACATCGTCAATTTTAGTCAGAAACTGTCTGCACTTTTTTTCCCCTTCCTCGACTATTTTGAGGGTTTCATCCTTAATGCTTAACATGCTAAGTAAATTCCTAGAGTTTTTCATATGTATTCCCTTTCATGTTTTTTTAGAAATTTTATCATAAATACCGGGGTTATTCAAAGGCATTTGTTATATGGCACTTACCGTTACAAATGGGACATTTCCCGTCTTCATAGGCTTGCATTTTTACCGTCAGGGGGTATTCCCTTTCAAAGTCTCTGTACCCCTGTTTTATACCCATACGTCTTCCTGTGGCAAAACCCATTAAGAATATGCCCAACCCCAGGACAATATATATGATCATGGTATCTTAATCCTTTCATAAAAGTTTCGATCTAGGCAGTGGAACACCGTGCTGATAAAGAAAAAGGTTATTGTTACCCAAAGGCTTTTTTGCCAGTTTAATCCATAGGAACATAGGAAAAGTATGAGGCAAAAAAGTATGGTTTCCACCAAACCAATTGCATTTACATAGTTTTTTATGCCTAGCTTTTTATCTTTTTTGTAGTCTAATATGTCATCAAGCAGCTGTATTGCCCAAACAATAAGAAAGGATGATACTACTTGATGCCATGGGAAAACAATAAGCAATACGGCACCGTATATGATGCATTCTTGGTATACCTTCAAACCCGAAGGCATTTTCATATTCAAATCGAAAAACATACCTATAATATAAGCCGATATAAAAAGTGTGGAAGAATATGTATGGTTTAGGATATTTCCTAAGCATAGCAATAGCAGCATGTATCCCAACAACATGTTATGGATGGTCTGTTTATGGTGCTTTTTAAAAAGATATTTCAAATAGTAGCCGTCATTATCCATCACGTCGTCTAGGATTTTTATTACCATGCCTGTGCATAGGATGGCGCCTATATTTTTTATATTATATAGCATTGGATACAAAGGCCTTCACCTCTTCAAAACCTGTTTTTTTCAAGGCAGATACGGGTATTATTAAATTGTTGGGGAATAATCTTTTTATTTCTTTAAGGCCGGCTTGGGATTCCGGCAAATCCATCTTGTTGGCGATTATTGCGTAATTTCCCCTGTTACTGCCGTAGGATGCAATGTTAAAGTCAATTTGGCCTGGGGTACTTATATCCCTTTTAAACACCGAAGACGGATCTACAAAATGCAGTATAATGTTGGCCCTTTTTAAATGGAAAAGGGTATCTGCCATGGACTTTCTTATGGAGTACTGCTCATGGATTTCTTCGGTTAGACCTCCGCTATCGATTAATTGTATGGTTTTGGATCTTTTGACCGCCGGTATTTCTACGGTGACATATTGAATATTTAGGGTCTTAAAAGGAGCATGATGGGACAGGTATTGCCTGGCATCCTTTATAGTATAGGTTTTTCTTAAAGTAGGCTCCTTTTTTCTAAGGATATTCAAAGTGATGGTTGTTAATCCTAAATATTCGGCAAAATTAATCATAAACAGGCTTTTACCGGTATTTGCTTTGCCGATGATAATACACTTTTTCAAGGCTATGTTTCCTCCCGAAAATCTTCTTCTAATAAATATATAAGTTCATCCCTGGTAATATTCTTCTTATTTACTAACCTGACAGCCTGTTTTCTTATAGCCCTTTCAATTATATTTCTAACCAGTCTGGCGTTGCCCGTGGTGTTTTCCATTGTAGAAAAACTTTTGGTTAATATAGTATACAGCTTTCTTCGAGCACCCTGGGAAAGCTTATACTGCTTCTTTTCCACCATTAGCTGGGCTATATCCATTAATTGATCCTTGGTATAATCTTTAAATTCAATATGTATGGGAAATCTGGATCTTAGTCCCGGGTTTGTCCTTAAAAAGTGCTCCATTTCGTCCCTATATCCTGCCAGTATTAAAATAAAGCTGTCCTTATAATCCTCCATGGACTTGACCAGGGTATCTATGGCCTCCTTGCCAAAATCCTTCTCACCTCCCCTGGCCAGCGAATATGCTTCATCTATAAAAAGAATACCGCCCATTGCTCTTTTTATCTGTTCCCTAACCTTTTGGGCGGTGTGGCCGATATATTCACCTACCAAATCAGCCCTCTCCACTTCTACAAGGTGACCTTTGGTCAACACCCCCATGCCTTTGAACATATTGCTAAGTATCCTTGCAATTGTCGTTTTTCCTGTTCCGGGATTTCCTTTAAAAATCATGTGAAGGGTGAGATTATTGGCGCTAAGATTGACAAGAGTCCGTTTTTGTTGTATAGCGATGTATGCTTCAATTTCATATATAAGTTTCTTTACATTATCCAGTCCAATTAAAGAGTTTAATTCCTCCTTTGCCTTTATCAAACTATCCTGTTCATTGTTTTGTTTTAATGCGGGACCAAAAGGGGTATTATGTAATTCATACAACTCTATTGTGGCCTGCACAGGTGTGATAAGGCCCCTTTCCAAATTTTCCAAAATAACCGCATCTTTAGATTTAATCTGCATGGTATCCCTCCATATCAATAGGGTATATTATATGATATGTTCTTTTATAAAAAGTGATAACGAATAAGGGCCTACGTATACGTAGGCCCTTATTCGTTGAAAATATTATGTATAACAGGTTATTTTTCAGCTTTATCATTGCTGCTCGAGTTAAAGGTAACCAGCTTGGATGGAGTAATGGTTGATATGGCGTGTTTATAAATTAACATTTGTTTTCCTTCATTATCCAGTATAATAGTAAAATTATCGAATCCCTTAACTACACCCTTTAATTGAAAACCATTGGTAAGGTGTATAGTTACCGGTACACGTTCCTTTCGAACCTGGTTCAAAAAAATATCCTGGAGAATTATTGTAACTTTACTTCCCATGGTAAAACCACCCTTCATATTCTTTAAGTTATTTAAATTATATAATATAAGACTAACTAGTTAAAGGAATAATTTTGTTAATATGCTGCATCATTAAATTTACAACAGCTTCATCATTTATAATATTTGTAATATCTATCCAAAATATACGTTTGTCTTTTTTAAACCATGTAAGCTGTCTTTTTGCATACCGCCTGGTATTTCTTTTTATGATATCCACTGCTTGGTCCAGGGTACATTTATCATCTAGATAATCCAGCAATTCCTTGTAACCCAGTCCCTGCATTGATTGGGTTTCCCTATTGCATCCCAGTGATTTAAGATATTTTACTTCTTCCAGCAGGCCTTGTTCCATCATAATATCCACCCTTTTATCGATACGTTGGTAAAGTTGTTTTCTGTCCATGGTTAGACCGATTTGCACAAGATTGTAGGGAATTTCTTGTTTTTTGGAAAGCTGTTGATAATAGCTAATGGGCTTTCCCGTAAAATGATAAACCTCAAGGGCCCTTATTATCCTTTTTAGGTCGTTATGGTGTATTTTATCCGCTGCCGTCGGATCGACTTTTTTAAGTTTATTGTGCAAGGAAATCGTTCCTTCCCGTGATGCCTTCTCCTTCATGCATTTCCTAAAGTTACCATTGGATATTATGGGAGTGAAGTTCATGGTATGGGTCAATGAATTTATGTACAAACCTGTTCCCCCCACAACAATGGGTAACTTTCCCTTGTCAACTATGACATCTATATACTTATTTGCCAGTTTATTAAACAATGCGACGCTAAAGGCTTGGGTTGGGTGTATTTCATCTATTAGGTAGTGTTTGATGCCATCCTGTTCTTTTTCCGTAGGTTTGGCCGATCCTATATTCATATACTTATATACCTGCATGGAATCTGCCGATATTATTTCCCCGTCTATCCTATGGGCCAGCTTGATACTTAGTCTGGTTTTACCGACGGCGGTGGGCCCTACTATTACAATAAGAGGTTTTTTTTCCACTACAGCTTCACCCCCACAACTATAATACCCGCTTGAAGAGTTTTTCAAGACGGTATTTTGATATGGTTATTACTATAGGACGTCCATGGGGGCAAGAGTTGGGTATTTGTTCCTTTGTAATTTGTTGAAGCAGGGCTAAAATTTCAGGGGTTTTCAGCCTCATGTTTGCCTTGATGGCACTTTTACAAGCCATGGTAATGATGGCGCTTTCCTTTAAGCGGGGTACTCCGTTTTTATCCGGCGATTTTCCCCTGTCAAGGCTCAGCATCTCTTTAACCATGGCATCCACAGCCGCGGGCTGGTGGAATATCATAGGAACCGCCCGGATTGCGTAACACATATCCCCAAAGGGTTCAATTACATATCCCAATTTATTTAACGTTTGTATATTGGTTTCTATTATTTCCTTCTCATAGGCGTTAACCTCTATAATCATTGGTGTTAATAGGTACTGTATTCCAATATTTTGGTTATTGTACATTTCCATGTATCTTTGGTAAAGAATTCTTTCATGGGCGGCATGTTGGTCTATTAAATATACTACGTCGTCCTTCTCAACTATAATATATGTAGAAAAAACCTGTCCGATAATCCTATAATCCGGTACTTGATCATCAGTTATATTATTATCATTATTCAGTTGTTTAATACCCTCAATTAAGGAGCTTTTTGGAAAATTTTCTGCAGAGATATCAAACATGGAAGGATGAACGCCATCCTCGATTTCCAAGACATGACCTTCCGCTCTGCTTCCATTTATCCTATTTTCTTCTTTTACCGACAAAGTCTTCTCACTTTGATCATAAAAGCCACGGAATTTTTTTATACGGTGATTTTTAGCTAACGCGTCTTCAACTGTAGAGTATATGGCGTTATAGACTTTCTTTTCATCCTTGAATTTTATCATTAATTTTGATGGATGGACATTAACGTCGATGTTATGGGGGGCCATCACAATATTTAGTATGGCCACCGGAAATTTGTTTTTCATTATCAGTGCTTTATATCCTTGTTGTAATGCGTTGGAAAGGAGATCATGTTTTATATATCTGCCATTGACAAAAAAGGTTTGATAGCTCCTGTTATGTTTTGTTGCAGACGGCATACCGATGTATCCATATATTTTTATATTATCTATTTCATTATCAACCTTAAGTAGGTGTTTACTCAATTCCCGGCCATACACCACGTATGCGGCGTCCTTTAAAGAGCCGTTACCCGTGGTAGATAAAATTAGCTTACCGTTATTGTAGTATTTAAAAGCAATGTTTGTGTTGCCCAGAATAAAACGGGTGATCAGGTCTGTTATTAAACCGGTCTCAATGCCGCTGCTTTTTAAAAACTTAAGCCTTGCAGGTACATTGTAGAACAGATTTTTAACTATTACGGTAGTTCCGCTGTTGCATCCGATTTGCTGTTTTTGGACGACTTTGCCGCCATGGTTTTCTATAAAGGTGCCTATTATTTCATCATGTCTCTTAGTTTGCAGTTCAACCATGGCCACCGAACAAATACTGGCAAGGGCCTCTCCTCTAAAACCCAGACTTTCAATGTTTGATATGTCGTCAATGGTCTGAATTTTACTGGTGGCGTGACGTTTAAAGGCCAATAGGGAATCCTGTTCGCTCATGCCCACCCCATCATCGCTGACCCTTATATAATCCTTACCCCCGTTTTTTATTTCAATGGTTATATTACTGCTTTTTGCATCTATGGAATTTTCAACCAGCTCCTTGACCACCGATGCCGGGCCGTCAATTACTTCACCGGCTGCTATTTTATTTGTAGTGCTTTGGTCTAGTATTTTTATGCTTGCCATATTACCCTCTATCAACATTAACAAATATTTTTGCCTTTTCCTGCAGCTCTGATAAAATCTTCATAGCTTGCAGCGGCGTTGTATTTAATATGTCTATTGTCTTCAGCTGTTCAATTATATCATTATAGGCCAATTGAAACAAGGTCATCTGATCATTGGATTTTTCTACTGTTTCCGATACCTTTGAGGTCGATGGATTGTTACAGTTTCCCGTGATACCGTCGGTTATGGTATATTCCTGACTGTAAGAAGTCTCGATATGGTCAAGAATTTCCTTTGCCCTTTCAATGACTTCATTGGGAAGACCGGCCAGTTTTGCCACGTGGATGCCAAAACTCTTATCACTGCCCCCTGGTTTGATTTTTCTTATAAAAATTATGTTATCATCATATTCCTTAACGGATACGTGGTAGTTTTTAACCCCCGGTATTTTACCTTCCAGGTTGGTCAGTTCGTGGTAATGGGTGGCAAACAAGGTTTTTGCGCTTAATTCTTTTTTACTGCACATATATTCCGCCACCGACCATGCTATGCTAAGTCCGTCAAAGGTGCTTGTACCCCTGCCTATTTCGTCCATTATTATCAGACTGTTGTTTGTGGCATTATTTAAAATATTGGCCACTTCCGTCATCTCCACCATAAAGGTACTTTGTCCGGAGGATAGATCGTCGGAGGCACCTACCCGGGTAAAGATTCTGTCAACAACCGATATATTGGCGTGGGAAGCAGGTACGAAACTGCCTATCTGGGCCATAAGGGTTATAAGGGCCACCTGGCGCATATAGGTGCTTTTGCCCGCCATATTCGGACCGGTTATTATTAAAAGCCTGTTGTCATTGTCCAGCCTAGTATCATTGGGTACAAAGGCATTTCTTCCTATGGCCTTTTCCACCACGGGGTGTCTGCCGTCTTTTATAAATATCGTTCCTTGGTCATTTATTTCCGGCATACAATAATCATTTTCCAGGGCTACACAGGCCAATGAAAATAAGCTGTCCAATTTGGCTATAATATCGGATGTTTTTTGCATTCTATTTATTTGGCTTGATATGGTGTTCCTGATATCCGAAAAGATGGAATATTCCAGCTCAACGGCTCTTTGGTCGGCGTTAAGGATGGTGTGTTCTATTTCTTTAAGTTCAGGCGTAATATATCTCTCACAGTTTGCCAGTGTCTGCTTTCTTGTATACCTGTCGGGTACCTGATTGTAGTTTGATTTGGTTACCTCGATGTAATAGCCGAATACCTTGTTAAAGCCAATTTTTAAATTTTTTATGCCGGTCTTGTCCCTCTCTTCCCTCTCCATGGCGGCAATCCATCCCTTGCCACGACTGGATGCCGACCTTAGATTATCCAACTCTTTATTGTAACCTGCCTTTATTATGCCCCCTTCCCTTATTGTTGCAGGGGGCTCTTCCACAATAGTACGGTCTATTAATAAAAAAATATCATCCAGCGTATCTATTTCGTTGAAGAATTTCTTAAGGATGTCGCTACTGCATTGACCCAAAATATCCTTTATTCGTGGCAAAACTTTAATGGATTTCTTTAGGGATATAAGATCCCTTCCGTTTACCATATTTAGAGACAGTTTTGAGATAATCCTTTCTATGTCATATATATTTTTTAAACAGTCCTTTATCTCATCCAAAAGCTGAGGATTATCATGAATTTCTTTAACACCGTAAAGCCTTTGCCTTATTAAAGTTGGGGATGTTAACGGCTGTTGTATCCAATTTTTAAGCATCCGCCCACCCATGGCCGTCAAGGTTTTGTCAAGTAACCATAACAAGGAGCCCTTTTTAGTTTTATTTATGATAGTTTCCACAAGCTCCAAATTTCTTCTTGTGGTGCTGTCCAATACCATGTAATCGACAATATTGTAGGTTCGAATTCTATTTATATGAATAAGTCCGATCTTTTGTGTTTCGGTCAAATATTGCAGTAATGCTCCGGACGCCGTTACGGCGGCCGGTTTGTCCTCCATTTCAAACCCCAACAGATTTATTACCTTAAAATGGGAAGTTAGCTTTTTATATGCAACATCCTGTTTGAAATAGATATCATTAAAACTTGAAATATGACAATTTATTTTTTTCTTTATATCATCGATCGGTTGCTTGAAATCTTCGATATTCTCTTGAAAAATTATTTCGGAGGGTTTTATGCGCATAAGTTCACCCTGTAGGACGTGTCTCCAGTCAATTTCCGTTATTTGCGTGGTGCAGAACTCGCCGGTGGATAGATCTACATAGGAAACACCTATTGCATCGTCAACCTTAGATATGCATAATAGATAATTATTATCTTTTTCGTTTATATAACTGTCCTCAACAAAGGTACCCGGTGTTATTACACGCACAACATCCCTTTTTACAAGTCCCTTTGCCGTAGAAGGGTCTTCCAATTGTTCACAAATAGCTACCTTATATCCTTCGGAAATCAATTTGGCGATATAATTGTTGACGGAATGATAAGGCACTCCGCACATGGGAGCCCGATCCTTTAAACCGCAGTCACGGCCTGTTAATGCAATTCCAAGTATGGCAGAGGCCAGCTTTGCATCATCAAAGAACATTTCATAGAAGTCACCCAGTCTGAACATTAAGATGGCATCTTTGTACTGTTCCTTAAGCTCCATATACTGCCGCATCATTGGTGTGAGTTTCTCCATCGGTAACCTATTCCCCCCTTTATTGAGCAGATATCATTTCACCGGTTAATGACCATGATTTCGGATGGGTTATTCTTACCTTTACAATCTTGCCGTAAAGCTTGTCCAGACTAACATCCGACGTAAAATTTACAATTTTCCCCGTATCGGTTCTTCCGGTAAGGACATTTTTATTGTTTTTACTTAAACCTTCTACCAATACCTCCACCGTCTTGTTTTTGAGCAACATATTTTTTTCCTTGCTAATTGCATTTTGTATTTTTATAAGTTGTTCCAGCCGCCTTTTTTTTGTTTCTTCGTCTATTTGTTCTCCCATTCGGGCGGCCGGTGTTCCCGTACGTTTGGAATAGGCAAACATAAAAGCCGAATCAAACTTGACTTGTTTTATTAGATCAACGGTGTCAGAAAAATCCTTGTCGGTTTCACCGGGAAAGCCCACTATAATATCCGTGGACAGTCCTATATCGGGTATTTCTTTTCTTATTCTCCTAACTAGGTTTAAATATTCTTCCCGGGTGTAGTTTCTGTTCATTTTTTTAAGGATATTGCTACTGCCTGATTGTATGGGTAAATGGAGTTGGTTGCACACCCTTTGGCAGTCCCTGATGGTAAGTATGAGATCCTCGGATAAATCCTTGGGGTGGGAAGTCATGAAGCGTATGCGCTTTATGTTCTCTATCTGATCTAATTTTCTTAATAACCGGGAGAAGGTAATTTTTCCCTCTAAATCCTTACCATATGAGTTTACATTCTGTCCCAACAGTATAATTTCCTTAACTCCTTCCCTTCCGAGTTTCTCCACTTCCTTTATTATATTGTCAGGATGCCGGCTTCTTTCCCTGCCCCTTACATAGGGCACTATGCAATAGCTGCAAAAATTATTACATCCATACATTATGGTGACCCAGGCCGATACCCCTTTCTTTCTTTTGACAGGGACATCTTCGTATATCCTGCCCTGGTCATCCAAAATTTCTATTACCGTTTCTTTTTTTTCTGAAACCTCTTCCAATAACTTCGGTAGGTTGTGGAGGTTAAAGGTTCCGAAAATTAAGTCTATAAAAGGAAATCTTTTTTTCATTTCCTGGGCAACACCCTTTTGTTGCATCATGCATCCGCATACCCCCAAAATGACATCGGGCTTGCGTTGCTTTAAATCTTTCAACATTCCAATATTGCCATATACCCTTTCTTCGGCGTGCTTTCTGACACAACATGTATTATACAGTATCAAATCCGCTTCTTCCTTATTGTCCGTCCATGTATATCCCATGCTTTCCAGTATGCCTGTCATTTTTTCCGAATCATGTTCGTTCATTTGGCATCCATATGTTACAATTGTAAAATATTTCTGCGGGTTAATGGCTTTATTACCAAACATAACTTGCCTCCAAGGTTTAAACTTTAATAAACTGAGTATATTATAACATGTTTGTTATTTTACAAAAACACAAAAGCAACTAAAAGCTGTTTGGGTAATGTTCTAAACATAGTATTAGTTGCCTTTAAAGTTTTTATTTTATTTACAGTGTTTGTGGCATTATTATTCCGTTAACTTTCGCACAAGTTGGTATTGGTGGTACACTTATTCACCTTTTATATTCAGTTTGTACTATTCCCAATTTTTTGTCGGATGGTTACTTTAACCGATCGTTCACCAAGGTTAAAGATGACTTTAAAGCTGAAAAAAAATCCCTTAAAGCTTATAGAGAGATACCGATACAAAAGACTTTAAGGGATTGACAAAGGAATTATTTTAAGTCATTTATTACCAGGCCGGTGAGTAACTTGGGATAGAAATATGTAGACTTTTGGGGCATTTTCTCCTGATGCAGTGCCACTTGTTTCATTTCATCAATTTTAGTGGCATTTAAAATAAAGGATATTTGATAATTTCCCCTTTCCACTTCCTTTATAGCCTCTTTTATGCTCCTGGTATAAAACACATTATCTTGATTGACCAATTTTTCTTTGTCTATTCCTAGAATGTTGTCCAGTATTAGGGTATGTAGTATGGTAACGTCGAGATTTCTATAAGCATAGGACATATCTGTCTGAATATTGTCCAGTATTTCACGGCTTTTCAGCGACACGAAATATAGCCCGCCGTTGCCGCCGTAAAAGGCCATGGTTGTATTTTCTTTGCCCTTGGCGTATAATTTTTCTTCAATTTCGTTAAATATATTGTTATCCTCAATAGAAATTATAGGATATTTTTCCACATGAAAATTTTCCTTTAATCTTTGTAAAAATCTTTCGAAATTCCAACCATCAAGGTTTTTTACCATCCTGTGGGTAGGTAATATAACAAGCCCAGGATCATTCATATCGACCAACATCATCATTACAAAATTGTAGGGTTCATTTCCTGTATGTTGTTTGTTTGCCAAAGCCATGTCATTTTTATATGCCAAAGCCGTTTCATATCTATGATGGCCGTCGGCAATAAATAGTTGCTTATTTTTTAATGTTTCCTTTATGGTTTCTATTTCCTCTTTTTTATCAATAGTCCATACCCTATTTCTTATACCTTCCTCGTCCACCATGTCAATTACCGGTACATTCTTTATATTTTTATTTATTATATCGGATATGGTTTTGCTGGGGTCTTCATATAAAGAAAATATTTGGGAAAAATTGGCGTTGGTAGCATGCATGAGGTTGTATCTGTCGGTCTTGGGTTTGGATAGAGTAAACTCGTGGGGCAATACAATACCTCGGGAAAAATCCACCAACTCCACGCCGCAGATAATTCCTGTTCTGGTTTTGGTTATGTTGTTATTTAAAGTAAATACCTGCTGGTAAATATAAATAGAAGGCTTATCTTCCTTAATTAGGATGTTAGATTTTTTCCATTCCTCAAATAGTTGTGCTGCCCGGGTATATTTATTATTTGATTCGTTATCCTGTGGATATTCTTTGCCCAGTTCCAGGCGTATGATGTTATAAGGACTTAGGCTATAGTATTTATCCTGCATTTCAGGGGATATTACATCATAGGGAGGCGTAGTCACCTCGATGAGATCGGTTATTTTTTCTTGGTTGTATCGTAGTCCTCTAAATGGTTCTATCCTTGCCATAATAATCTCCTTCGTTTTTCTATAATTTTATCCGGTTAATCTTATTACGTCAAGGATATTAATTCATTCTTCTGTAATGATCATTGCTTCTTAGCCTGTTTAAATAGTCAATTAAGTCAGATGCTTCTAATTTGGATAGGCTTTTTCCATCTCTTTTATTGTATCTTTTACTGATAATCTCCTTAATATCTTTTTCGTCCATGCCAAGGTTGTTATAAATAGCATAAATGGCTTTTCTTTGTGCTTCGGTGGCCCTATCCTCAAAAACATCTTCCGCTCTTTTATATTTGGTTGCAGCTTCCGAATGGTTTACAGGGCTGTCTACTATTCTTTCGCCCTCACTGATCTCTGTTGCAAATTGGGTGCCGTAACCAAGGGCTGCCAAGGCCCTTCCATAGGCCTTTGTGTATGCCTTTTCAATATAGTCATGGAAATCCTCTCCCGTTTCAGACCCTACCCCCGTTTCTGTGTTATTATTGCTATCCGTAACTTCTATTTCAAAATATGCAAACCTTTGATCCCTATCGATAATCTTATCCTTTATTACGGTTTTTGTATTTTCCCTGTGGTCTTTTCTGTACCAAACCATCCTCCATTTTACTTCCAGATAATCGGCGTATACGGTTTTCCATTGGTTAGTTTCTCTATCCTTTCTTCTTGTTGGAAGCTTAGTTATCAATTCTTCCAGATTTATGTCTTCGGATTTCATATTGGACACCTCCCATTATGTAGTATTGACATAACTAAAATAAAAACACTATAACCTTTTTCCAGAAAACTTAGCGCATTACGGTCTACTAATCCGGTGGCTGGTGGAACCAGGACAAAATATTAAATTGTTTTTGCATAACCTTTTCCATAAAAAAAGAAGGAAGTTATATAACTTCCTTCTTTTTGTTATAATTTTGGGATTCATTTGTAATATCCGTATATTGGGGTATGCCATATACATTGGGATATGGTACATAACCCTGTACCAACGGTCTGAAGTATTTCAGGCAATCGTCCTTTATATTGTTTTTACTTTCGTTAATCCATTGGGTGGGCAACCTTTTTATATGATTGGCGACTTTGTCAACGGGGGTAATGCATGGTTCCACTGAATATGGGGAATTGGAAAGCCTTTTAATGCCGACCATTTTGCCGCTCTCCCCTTTTACGGCATATTTTACTGCAGCTTCACCGACCAACTGGGCTTCATTGAAATCCACCAAAGATGCCATGTGCATGGAACACCTTTGCAACAGGCCAAGGTTAATGACTTTTATTCTTTTTGTCACTTCATTTTCGAGCACGCTCTTTAAGACTTGACCTGCTCCTCCCAGCGCTTTGTGTTTAAAACCGTCAAAGTCCGATGTATCTTCACTTGCTATATATTTTCCCGTGCTATCCTTGATGCCCTCTGCAACAACGATGAGTATATCTTTCTTCTTGCTGCAAAGATCCTTTACGTCGTTTATAAATTTTTCGTAAGAGAAGGCGGCTTCCGGAAGATAAATTAAATCAGGGCCGAAGTCTTCATAGTCTTTGATGAGTCCAGAAGCTGCCGCCAACCATCCGGCATCCCTTCCCATTACCTCTACGATTAAAATGGTATCTTCTGCATATGATTTGCAGTCATACATGGCTTCTATTATGGAAGTTATTATATACTTAGCTGCGCTACCAAAACCGGGACAGTGGTCAGTCCCAGCCAAATCATTATCTATGGTTTTGGGCACACCTATTATCGAAAGTGGATAGCCTATTTTTTTAGCGTATCTATCAATTTTGTTGACGGTATCCATGGAATCGTTACCGCCTATATAGAAAAAGTACCTAACATTATTGGCCGAAAATACCTCAAATATTCTTTCGTATTGTTGTTTATTGTCTCTTTCGTCTTTTAGTTTAAATCTGCAAGTTCCTAGGGCAGAAGCCGGTGTTAATCTCATCTTCTCAATAATATGGGAACCTATTTGGGTCATATCAATAAAATCTTCTTTTAAAACCCCCAATATACCGTTGCGTGCCCCATAAATTTTATGTATATTGCTATTTTTAGTAGCTTCGTTAATAATGCCATACAGGCTGGCATTTATAACCGCTGTAGGACCTCCGGATTGACCAATAATGCAATTACCTTTTAAACGCATGGTAACCACCCTCTCTTAATAATGAATTAATATAGTATATTCTAACATTAATTTTTATATTTGTCTATATATTTAAAAAATATATG
>DUOD01000032.1 GCA_012838995.1 Clostridiales bacterium | reverse complement strand
AGTTTTAGAAACTCAGTGAAATAAGATCTACTAATGTGAATAAATGAAAATATTAAAGTTTGATATAATTTAGAGAATGATGTTCAATGAATAATTAATTGTTCTTTGTTTATTTACACACGAGTTTGTTCAGACTTACAAAGTTTGTTTACGAGTTACCAACCGTCAGGGGGAGAATTCTCTTTGGCGGTTTTTTTGTATTCAAAAATAAAGATTAACTAAATAACTTAAAAAAAGAAGAAGAAATCAAGGAAGGTTGGACAAAATATGGTATAATAATATATATCCATATGGATAAATAGGAGGGCTGGTCAGGTGAAATTATTTAAAAAAAAGGTAAAGTACACCCATCAGGATGTAAGAAGCCACCGGGAATTTGTTATACAGTATTATGGCCTGGACAATTTGGAAGAAATCAGATATAAGATACTAAAAACCTTAATAGGAGACAATAATCTTCTTGTACAGTTGGATACCAATTTATTCGCAATGTCCGACCGTATTAATGAAAAGGAATATATCGAGCACAGGGCGCAGCTTGTAGAAAACTATGGGTTTCCGTATAGACTAAAGAAGATACCCAAGATAGTTAATAGGGATAATATTTTTGCAAGATTGCTTAGTCTGGGTGATAAGGATCAGTCTGCTTACCTGCTTGCTTTCATAATGCCGGCGGATAAGGTCACCAGGGAAACCGTTGACACGTTTTTTCCGCACCATGGCGTATCCTTGGGGGTGTGCAAGGACGGCGATGACGGAGAGGAAATACTGGAGTGGATTTATTCGGGCATTATTGAGGACAAAGCGCCGTGGGATGTATACAAAGCTGAAGTTTTTGACAATCCCTTTATCGGTCATACCATGATTAAAACCAAGGTGCTAACGAAAGACTTCATACAGCAAATGGTCAAAGACCTAAACGAAAGCTTCTCATGATTATGCAGAAGCTTTTTTTTTATGGTATCCATAACATTTTTTGTGCTAGGATATATAATAGTAATACATCTATAAGGGGTGTTGTATAAGATGTTATACGATGCGGCGGTAATCGGTGCCGGGCCGGCAGGCCTGACAGCCGGTATATACCTGGCCAGATACGGACTTAAGACCGTTATACTGGAGAAAATGTTTGCCGGGGGCCAGGCTTCGACTACATATGAAATCGAAAATTATCCCGGTTTTGTGGATGGAATAGGCGGGCCGGAGCTGGCACTTAGGATGGAAGAACAGGCGCGAAAATTCGGCGCTGAAATAAAGTACGACGAAGTAAAGGCCTTAACACTGAAAGGGGATATTAAAACCATAACAACCGCCAAAGATGAAGAGGTAACAGCCCGGGGGATTATCCTAGCCATGGGCGCCCAGCCCAGGGAATTAGGCCTGAAAAACGAAGGCCGGCTGAGGGGTGCAGGGGTATCCTATTGCGCCACCTGCGACGGTGCCTTTTATAAGGGTAAAAGGGTTATTGTGGTGGGCGGCGGTGACACCGCTGTGGAAGATGCTCTCTTTTTATCAAAGTTAGCCGCCGGCGTTCATTTGGTACACAGAAGGGATGAGCTCAGAGCTGTGAAGTCACTCCAGCAAAAGATGTTGAGTAATGATAAGGTAAAAATAATTTGGGATTCTGTCGTTACGGAAATAATAGGCGAGGACAGGGTGACCGGTGTAGAAATAGCCAATAAAAAGACGGGCCGGCGGTTTGAGATGGAAGTGGACGGCGTCTTTATTGCCATTGGCCTGGTGCCCAACAGCTCGTTGGTCAAAGGCATGGTAAAAATGACCGATGAAGGATACATTATTACCGATGAAAACATGTGGGTGGGCATAGACGGCGTATTTGCGGCGGGTGATATCAGACAAAAACCCCTGAGACAGGTGGTAACGTCAGCCAGTGACGGAGCGGTGGCCGCAACCGGCCTGCAACGTTATATAAGCAAGAATTTCTAATTTGTGGACAATTGAAACAAAGACGTTTTAATGATAAAATTAATTGATGCTTTTTTATTTTTTACAAGGTGGTGATTATATTGGGCAAACTATTTGGAACGGACGGGGTTAGAGGAGTAGTAAATACTGAACTAACTTGTGAACTTGCGTTTAAGCTTGGAAGGGCCGGTGCGTACATATTGGCCCGACGATATGACTGCGAGCAGCCTAGAATCTTGATCGGTAAGGATACCAGGGCTTCCGGGGACATGCTGGAAGCGGCCCTTGCGGCGGGTATTTGTTCAGTAGGGGCCCAGGTTATATCCGTGGGAACCATACCAACGCCGGCCATTGCCTATTTATCCAGATACTATCAGACCCAGGCGGGGGTTGTAATTTCTGCTTCCCATAATCCCTTTGAATATAACGGTATAAAATTCTTTAACGCCGACGGATACAAACTTCCGGACGAGGTTGAAGACGAGATAGAGGAATTGATTTTAAATGATAAATTAGACAACATAAGTTGCACCAAGACCGCTGAAGTAGGCGTTATACAGGTAATCGATAACGCCGCCCTAAAGTATATAGACTTTTTGAAAAGCACCGTGAATATTTCCTTAGAAGGCATGAAGATAGCCGTAGACTGTGCCAACGGAGCTTCATACAAGGTAGCACCCACGGTACTCGAGCAGTTGGGGGCCGACGTGGTTATAATCGGTGGCTGCCCCAATGGAAAGAACATCAACTATAATTGCGGTTCCACCCATCCAGAGGCCCTCCAGCAGTTTGTCTTGGAGTCTAAGGCCGATGCAGGCTTGGCCTTTGACGGTGATGCCGACAGGCTGATAGCGGTGGATGATAAGGGTGAGTTGGTGGACGGTGACAAGATACTGGCCATCTGCGGTATATATTTAAAGGAGAAAGGTATGCTCAGCAAAAACACGGTGGTGGCCACTATAATGAGCAACCTGGGATTGGATATTACCCTTAAGAAGGCCGGATGCAATGTGGTGAGGACTGCCGTAGGGGACAGATATGTACTGGAGAAAATGGTGGAGGATGATTATGTCCTGGGCGGCGAACAGTCGGGGCATATCATTTTTAGGAATCACAGCACCACAGGTGACGGACTGGTAACCGCTTTGCAACTCCTTACCGTTATGGTTGATAAGGGACAGAGGCTATCCGACCTGTCCGGTATTATGAAACCCCTGCCCCAGGTGCTGGTAAATGCCAGGGTAAAAAATAATAAAAAATATGATTATATAAACGATGAGGTAATTGCCAAAGAGATTGAAGAAATACAGCAGCGGTTCAAAGACCAGGGCAGGGTGGTCATACGCCCGTCGGGAACCGAGCCTTTGATAAGGGTAATGCTTGAGGGTACGGACAAGGATTACATGGAGCACCATGCCCAAAAACTTGTCCGTCTTATCGAAGAAAGGCTGGCTTAGTACATCTTTACCATTGGAAGGGTCCGGTGCCCGATGAATGACATTTAAGAATTTGGCAAACAGCAGGGTGAAAATAACACAAAATAAAGCGCCGGAACTTTTCCCCGGGAAAAGTTGACGAGGATCAGGATTTATCGAGAATTCGGCGGATGCCCTGCGGTATTCTTCACTACCGTTAAAGGCCTTACAAAACCGGCAAGCGGTCGGTACAAAACAGGCCGAGTGAAGGTCTGTCTAACTATTCGCAAACCGATACCGAATTGGCAGCCCGCTTGATAAACTACTACTATAAGGGTGATTTGCTGCAAGCCGTGCGGGATACCTGAGCAATAATTGTAGCACCGATTTTTATGGTAGCACCTTTTCAGTTGTTTGCTTGCTATGTTGCAGTGGAAAAGGGTTGTGATGTCAGCAAATCAAAAAATTTATCAAAAACGTGACAGTTGAATAGGCTTTAAAGATAATCAAACCGTGGGAAGTAAGGGGTTAGGAAGGATTAAACGCAGGATCCGACCTGGCCCTTTTGTTTTTGGCAAGGTGAAGTTGTTCCCATTATTACCCCTAAGGTATTGTCCCTGACCTTCCCGGATTTCAACACGACTTTATTATCTTTTTTATTCCATATAAGCAAAAAGTGGAAAAATAAGGTCCATTTTAGACAATAAATTGATACGACTTTATTGTATGGTAAAAATTAGGCTGTAGTGTTGATGCGGGTTTGAGGGATGTTGTTTGGTTAAACTTTTTTATACATAAAATTCTTGAAACAAATAAGTATTGAAAAGAAGAATTACTAAATGAAGTGCATGCCTTAATGGTATGCACTTTCTTACTAAGATTTAGGCATATAAAAGGGTTTTAATTATAACTATAGAATAAATAAAATAGGGTATATGGTTTAAAATACAAGTGATGATAGATATGATGATAAAACACTAAAATTTATTATAGATGGGCAGGAATACAGCCTAGAAGAATTTGGTGGTATGTTGATGTCTTGTGAAGGATGGAACTTTAAGTTAGAGATTATAAAACCTACAAAGTAAATATGACATCCGATTTGAGGGAAAAAATGATTACATCTTTTGAACCAATTGTTGATAAAAACTGCAAAATACTAATTTTAGGGACTATGCCGAGTGTACAGTCTCTAAAAAAACAGCAATACTATGGTAATAAACAAAATCACTTCTGGAAGATAATATACAGTCTTTTTAATAAAGACTTTGAAGAAGAATATGAAAATAGAAAGATATTCTTATTGAACCACCATATTGCTGTTTGGGATGTGTTGAAAAGTTGTGATAGAGAAGGGAGCAGTGATTCCAAAATAATTAACCCTGTTCCTAATGATTTTGAAACCTTTTTCAATCAGTATCCTGATATAAAAGCAGTATTTTTTAATGGAAGTAAAGCAGAGGAATTATTCAGAAAGTTGGTAACAGGGAAAATGAACCTTAAAGAAGGCTTATTATTTTATAGACTGCCGTCTACCAGCCCAGCAAATGCCATACGCTTCAAAGATAAGTTGGACCGGTGGAAGGTTATTCTATCATACCAATATCTCTGACCATGGAAGAATTAAAGAATATGATAGTTATTAACAATGTAAGCATAATGTGGATTAATTATGAATCGATTTTAGGATAGAAAATAATATTGACCATTAATACTACTACACTTTACAAGAATAAAGTTGGTTTTTAAGAGGATAATGCTTTTGTAGACGGTAAAATTTTATTAAAATGAAATTGGAGTAATAATGAAAATTTGTCGTTATTATGTTTATAGGCAATGATGATAAAAATAGAAGTCGGTTTTGACATTAAGGCATTTTAATAATAGGAGAGGCTAATTATTAGCATGGTTTTGTGGGGAATCTTCATCAGTGCATTTTTAATAGGCTTTTCAGGAGCAATGATGCCGGGGCCTATGCTGGGGGTCACGATTGACGGCAGCCTTAAAAAAGGGTGGACAGCAGGCCCTTTGACAGTATTAGGCCATGGAATACTGGAACTTATATTAATTATAATCATGATGTTCGGGCTTAAAGATTTCTTTTCCAATCTAACAGTTGCAGGATTTATTGGATTGTTTGGCGGTGCTTTTCTCGCATGGATGGGCTATGGAATGGTAAAATCCGGTGTTAATAAGTCAGTTTCTTTGAGAAATCAAAGATCAGGGAAAAGTGCGGGAATGAGAAACCTTGTATTGGCGGGAGCGTTTGTAAGCGCTACCAATCCATACTTCATTCTATGGTGGGCATCAACAGGGATGGAATCAATCCGCCAGGCTTATACTGCAGGTCTAATAGGTGTTTTGTTCTTTTTCATGGGCCATATTTTATCGGACTTTGTATGGTTTTCAGCAATATCCACGGCATTTTCCAGAGGAAAGAAACTGATAAGTGATGTCGTATATTGCAGGATTGTTTTTTTGTTAGGTATATTTATTATAGCATTTTCAGTATATTTTATTGGCAGCGGGTGGAAGATGCTATTGGGCCGATAAGGCTGGAGTTTTTTAATGGTATACACAATATTTTAGATTACATAAACAGCAACAAAAAATATAAGCAGCCTGCCTATGTTCAGTTTATTCATGGAGATTATACAAAACAGCTTCCTATAAGAGAGGAAAATTACGATTTACTGATTGCGTTATATGCCGGAGAGATTACTCGATCGTGCAGGAAGTATGTTAAGCCTGGGGGAATAATACTAACCAATAATCATCGTAAGGATGCAAAAGAGTTATTGAAGGATTCTTCAATTACTTTAGATGGGTTGATTTACAGAAAAGGAAAGAAATATGTGATAGAGAAAGATATCAATGATGATTTTAAAGATATTATGAAAAGACATAGTAATACCAAGAAAGACATGAAAAAAACCACTAAAGGGTTGGAATATATAGATAATCAATGCTATTTTGTGTTGAAGGAGAACAGGAATGAAGACTGAGGTGAGGCAATGACAGTAGAAAATATTTTGAATCTAATCAGCAAAGAATTGGAAGGCATACCGGGTATTATGGGTATAGTTTTAGGGGGGTCAAGGGCAAGGGGTAACCATCATGAAAAGTCCGATATAGATATCGGTATATACTATGATGAAACAGAGGGCTTTGATATCAGAGAATTAAGCAAGGCTGCCACAAAACTGGATGATGAGCATAGAGAAAATTTAATTACGCAGATAGGCGGGTGGGGTCCTTGGGCAAACGCAGGCGGATGGCTTGTTATTCAGGGATATCATGTAGATTTTATATTACGCGACATAAAAAGGGTGTCTCGGGTTATTGATGATTGTTTGTCAGGAAAAGTAACTGCCCATTACCAAACAGGTCACCCCCATGCGTATTTAAATGTAATGTATATGGGCGAAATTTCCCTTTGCAAAATATTGGTTGACCCTAGGGGCAAAATTTCAAAATTAAAATCCAAAACCAAGCCATACTCTCAAACTTTGAAAGATGCAATAGTTCAATATTTTATGTTTGAGGCATCCTTTTCCTTAATGTTTGCTGAGGATTATATTGATAAGGATGATATTTACTATGTATGTGGACATTGTTTCAGGAGCATTTCTTGTTTAAATCAAGTTTTATTTGCTTTGAATGAAGAATACTGCATTAATGAGAAAAAAGCGGTCGAAATGGTTGACGGCTTTATTATAAAGCCCAAGGATTACAAAAATAGAATAGATGAGATTATTACATTGCTTTCCGCTGACAGAGATGCTACAAGAGAAGGGATAAATATGCTTAAGGAACTTGTTTCTGAAACAGAACTTCTTCTTAGAAAGGCGTGATACTTCGTACTACGCTTTTCTAATCCTTGACAACGATAATCGCACTGTTCCTGTATTTTTCTTTATAATTACAAAGAAGATTACTTACATATCAGGCTTCTTATCTTAAAATAATTGTTATCACAAAAGGGAAGGTTAAAATAAAGGGGGAAGGAAGTGTATAAAGGATGGAGCATAATCATAGCCATGTCCATAACCATAGCGGACAAAACAATATAAAGGTGGCATTTTTCCTAAACCTAGCCTTCACGCTTTTGGAAATAGCAGGAGGACTGTGGACAAACAGCATGGCCATTTTATCCGATGCATTGCACGACCTTGGAGACTCTATATCATTGGCTATGGCGTGGTATTTACAAAAATTCTCCCAAAGGGGACCGGATGAAAGGTTTTCCTACGGATATGCCAGGTTTTCGCTATTGGGAGCATTGATAAACAGTTTTATATTGGTGGCCGGCTGTGTTCTGGTTTTGACAAAAACCATCCCGAGAATTTTAAGGCCGGAAGCGTTAAACCCTAAGGGAATGCTTGTTTTTGCAATACTGGGTGTAGTAATAAACGGTGTGGCCGTTCTCCGGTTAAGAAAGGGCTCCAGTTTAAACGAGAAGGTTGTCTTTTGGCATTTGTTGGAGGATGTTTTGGGATGGGCTGCTATTTTGATTGTGAGCATTGTACTCATGTTTGTAAACCTTCCCATACTCGATCCCATACTGTCCATTATAATTACCGTATACGTATTGTATAATGTGGTGAAAAACCTTAAAAATGTGCTCAATGTCTTTCTGCAGGGGGTACCCAAGGATTTATCCATTAGGGAAATAGAGCAGGAAATAATGGAAAAAACCGATGTACTGTCCGTTCATCATACCCATATTTGGTCACTGGAGGGCCAAAAAAACTTGCTGACCACCCACGTAACCGTACAAGACGGAGCGGAACAACAAAGGATAATTGCCTTAAAGGAGCGTATTAAAGATTTGATGAAAGAAAAAGGGATAAGTCATGTTACCATAGAATTTGAGTTTGCAAGCGAAGATTGTAAAGACACGCATTGTGAATAGCCGGGTTGTCCCGGCTATTTTTGCTTGCCCGTCTGCAGGGGTTGTCGTAAAAAGGAAAATATTGACGTAGATAATTTTTTCAGTTATAATCGATAAAAGAGGACTTTTCTTTATAACATTCTTATCTGATGCGTCTGCTTAAATTCGGGGGTTGCTATGGAGCATAACGTTTTAGTGGTGGACGATGTTCCCATAAATCGAAAAATTATAATAGCCATCTTAAAAAAAATTCCAGGTATTATTTTCCACGAAGCAATCAATGGACACCAGGCATTGGACTATGTGCTCAACAACGATATTGACCTTATAATATTAGACCTTATGATGCCGGTGATGGACGGGTTTGAAGTGTTGAAAGAACTTAAGGCTAGGGAGAATGTCAGTGAAATACCGGTGATTGTCTGCTCGGCTTTGGACGGTCTTGATACCATAGAAAAGGCTTTGAAGATGGGGGCGTATGACTATTTTACCAAGCCCCTGACCTCCGACCAAATGAAAGTGATCATTCCCCTTAAAGTGAGGAACGCCTTAAGATTGAACCAACAGCGTAAATTGCTCAACCAGGCAAATGAACGGCTGTATCAGGAGATGGAAAGGGTAAAATACATGAGTTTCCATGATACCCTTACGGGGCTGTACAACCGGGCCTATCTGGAAGTCGAGATTCAGCGCATGGAAAAGGATATAAAAAGATTTCTTCCCTGTTCTGTACTTTCCATTGACATGGACGATCTTAAAATCGTAAATGACACCTTTGGACACAGGTCGGGAGACGAGCTGCTTAAAGTAGCAGCCAAGGTTATATCCAAGCCCTTTCGTGAAGTGGATATAATCGCCAGGATGGGGGGAGACGAATTCTGTGTACTTCTGCCTAAAGTAGACCAACGTATTGTCCGGGCCAAAATGGATGCAATATTAAGGGCCGTCGACGAATACAACTCTAACAATCCTAAAATACCCTTGAGCCTGTCCATAGGGTTGGCCGTTTCAAATGAACAAAGTAAGGGTATTTATGAGATTTACCAGGAAGCCGATGATATGATGTACAAACATAAGCGTACCAAAGCCCGCGGCAAAGGCAGCAAGGTTCTTGAACTTATCATGGAAATTTTAAAAAAGCAGGATTATCTGGCCAAAGGCCATGGTGAAAGGATGGTACGGGGCGCCAAGGCAATGGCTGATTTATTAAACCTGTCCGAAGAGGTAAAGAAAAACCTTGTGCTGCTTGCCAAGGTCCACGATTTGGGGAAAATAGGAATACCCGATGACATTCTATACAAAAAGGGAAGGCTTACAGAGGATGAATATAGGAAAATGAAGGAACATCCGAGGATAGGGTATAACATTGCAAGACGTACCGAGGAACTGTCCCATATAGCCGGTCTAATCCTTCACCATCATGAAAGGTACGATGGTAAGGGTTATCCTACAGGGCTTAAGGGAAATGACATACCCCTTGAATGCAGAATTCTTTCGGTTTTAAATGCCTATGATATCATGACTCATGAAACTCCCTACTGCAAAAAAATTACCGATGGTGAGGCATTGAATGAACTTAAAAGAGCTGCAGGCACCAAATTCGATTCCCAAATAGTTGATGCCTTTCTGGATTTAATGAATAAGCGTAAAGAAAAAAATGTCGAGGAGGCAGTTCAATGACGATAAATTCGGGGGCCAAAACCGGCAACGATAGAAATAAAAAGTTGCGGTCCATACCACAAAGGTTTATCAATGCCAATAAAAGGACTGATGCTTTTTTATTATCCATAAAGAAATTTGTGATTCTTTTGGCATCCCTAGCCGCAGTTTTAGTATTTATACCGCTGATATTTGACTACCTGTGGCTTTTTATTTTTTCCCATATGGATCATTCCATGGATTTTCGTTCCTATCATTATTTAGGCATGTTCATCAGCCAGGCCGTGGCCATTTTAATAGTATCCACAACCCTGTGGAGAAACAGAAGGCTGTTGCTTAAAAACGTGGAAATGCTGGATTTTATGGAGGATATAAACAAAAGGAATGCCGATCTTTTGGTGGAACAGGAATCAATTATGGAAGACCTGGAAAGTGCCACGAGGAGATTGGAGGGCATCATTGAATTCCTGCCCGATGCCACCTTCGTAATTGATAACCAAGATAAGGTCATTGATTGGAACCGAGCCATGGAAAACATGACAGGCATACGTAAACAGGATATCCTGGGAAAGGACCAGTCTGCCTATTCCCTTCCCTTTTACGGAAAAAGGACCAATCTGTTGATAAATCTTATAAATAAGCCCTTTGAGGAAGTGAAAAAAGAATACGACAGTGCGGAGAAAAGGGGACACAGCGTAAGTGCCGAAAGGTTCGTGCCCAATCTTTATAACGGTAAAGGCGCCCATTTGTGGTTTATTGCTTCTCCTCTCTATGACAAGGAAGGAAACAGTATAGGTGCCATAGAATCCATCCGCGATATAACCGATCTGAAGAATGCCCAGAGCAGCTTAAGAAAAAGCGCCAAATTCAACCAGGCCATATTGGACTCGTTGAGGGAGCATATTGCCGTATTAAACAACCGGGGAGAAATTATTGCGGTTAACCAGTCATGGAACCGCTTTGCCCGGGAGAACGGGGTGACGGATACCTCGGCAGTGGGGGTAGGCGCCAACTATCTGGAGGTTTGTTGCGATGTAGAGGATGAATATGCCGTTAAGGCCTACGAAGGCATTATGTCCGTGCTCAGGGGAGAAAGGGAACGGTTCAGGCTGGAATATCCCTGTCATTCCCCCAAAGAGAAGCGGTGGTATAGGATGAATGTTACCATGCTGGGTGACGAAAATGACGGGGTGGTTATATCCCATGCCAATGTTACCCAGGCCAAACTTGGAAAGCAGGCACTGCAGCGCTACCAGCTTCTTTCCCACCATGCCCGGGATATAATACTGTTTGTCCGAAGGGACGGCCGGATCTTGGAAGCAAATGATTCTGCAGTTAAGGCTTACGGATACACCCGAGAAGAACTCCTTTCTTTGGATATCTTTAAATTGGTCGGCCTTAACAGCCATTCAACTTTAGAGCATCAGATGGACAAAGCGTGGAGAGAGGGTTTTCTCTTTGAAAGCGTCCATATCCGTAAGGACGGGAGTCTTTTTCCCGTAGAGGTTAGCGCCCGGGGAGTAACAATCGACGGAGAAAAGGTAATACTTAGCATTATTCGGGATATTACCGAACGCAAGAAGGCCGAGGCCGAGATAGAAAGATCCCTGTCCATTCACCGATCTACCATAGAATCCACAGCCGACGGTATTATGGTGGTTGATCTGCAGCGCAGGATTGTCAGCTGGAACCGCAGGTTTACACATATGTGGAGGGTGCCCGAGGAATTAATGGAAATCGGGGACGGTCGAGAAGTGCTAAAATATGTTATTGGCCAGTTATCGGAGCCCCAAAAATTCGTAGAAAACGTTCAGACCCTGTACCATATCCCGGAAATGGAAGTCTTCGATACCCTTGAGTTTAAGGACGGAAGGGTGTTTGAATGGTACTGCGCACCCCACAGGGTTAATGAAAAGATAGTAGGAAAGGTATGGAATTTCCGTGATATTACAAAACAAAAGGAGATGGAGGACCAGATTAGAAGGGCCAAAGAGGATGCCGAGGCGGCCAGCCGGGCAAAGAGTGAATTCCTTGCCAGGATGAGTCATGAAATAAGGACACCCATGAACGGCATTTTGGGCATGGTTGAGCTGGCGCTGCTCACCGACCTCAGCCGGGAACAGAGGGAGTATATAACCATGGCCAAGGCATCGGCCGATTCCCTGCTTCAGATTATTAATGATATTCTGGATTTTTCCAAAATAGAGGCGGGCAAGATGGAACTGGACGAATCACCCTTTAATCTGGAGGAGACGGTGACTAGGGTGTGCGATACCTTGGCCCTGCGGGCCCATGAAAAAGGGCTGGAAATGGCCTGTTACATACATCCCGATGTACCCCTTAACTTAATCGGGGACCAGATAAGGCTGCAGCAAGTACTGTTTAATCTTATGGGTAATGGTATAAAATTTACCCACCAAGGTGAAGTGGTGATGTATGTAAATGTACTCAAGGAAGAGAACGGTATGGCTCAGCTGGAGTTTGTTATACGGGATACCGGTATCGGAATACCTTCGGATAAGATGAGCAGGCTTTTCAAGAGCTTTACCCAGCTTGAGAGCAGCCATACAAGGAATTATGGGGGCACAGGTTTAGGGCTTATTATTTCAAAACAATTGGTGAATATGATGGGCGGGGATTTAAGGGTGGAAAGCACCGAAGGAAAGGGCAGCACTTTTACCTTTACCGTAGTGTTGCCGGTGGGCGAGGAGACAGGTCGGCATAAGGCCGAGCAAATAGATATCACCGATATCCACGTCTTGGTTATTGACGATAACGAGACCAATCGGGTTATTCTGGAAAGGATGCTTAAGAATAAAGGGGCATCGGTAGTATTGGCATCGAGGGGGCAGGAGGGTATTGAGTTGATGAGGCAGTACAAAAAACAAAACAAGCCCTTCGATATTATACTGCTGGATGCCCATATGCCGGAAATGGACGGGTTTACCGTGGCGCGGCAAATACGCCATGACTGTGACTTAAAGGATACCGCTATAATGATGCTGACCTCCATGGATATTAAGGGTGGCTTTGAGCGTTGCAGGGAACTGGGCATTGAGGTGTACCTGGTTAAACCGGTACAGCAGGAAAAACTGTTTGGGTCCATTGACACGATTATAAAAATGAAGCATTCAACCACAAAAACAAAACCTCCAACCCAAGGGAGCACAGTATCTTTAACGGATGAGAGGGCCAGGGCGGGTACCCAACGGTTAAGCAGGGGACGGATACTTTTTGCCGAAGACAATATCATAAACCAAAGATTGGTGGAATCCCTCCTGAAAAGAAGAGGATATCAAATCACCGTTGTATCCAATGGAAGGCAGGCGGTGGAGGCCCTGGAAAAGGACGGCTTCGATATTATTTTGATGGACGTGCAAATGCCGGAAATGGACGGTCTGGAGGCAACACGAATAATAAGGGATCGGGAAAAACAAACGGGTGGCCATATTCCCATCATTGCCATGACGGCCTATGCCATGAAGGGCGACAAGGAACGCTGCTTAAAGGCCGGTATGGATGGATATATATCCAAACCCATAAACACGGATGAGCTTTATGGTTTGTTGGATCAATACCTGGAATCCGGACAACCTTCGGTAGATTTATCGGGCATAAGGGCAGCCGTAGATGATCGGACTTTGGCAGACCAGTTGGTCCGGTTATTTATCGAAAGCTATCCTTCACAATTGGATGGAATATTAAAAGCAATACAGTTAAAGGACTGCGAGGAACTGGAAAGACAGGCCCATGCCTTTAAAGGTGCCGTCTCGAATTTCGGTGCCCAAAGGGCTTTCGATCTTGCCCTACGGCTGGAAACCATGGGCCGGGAGGGCAAACTGGATGGCGCCGATGAAGTATTTGAAACATTGAAAGAGGAAATGAAAAAAATTGAGGAGTATTTGAAGAATAATATGGAGCCGTAGCTGAAAAATATAAAAAAGTTTTCTGTCTGCGGCCGATTTTTTAAAAGTTATAACTGTATTTTTTAAGCCATGGTAATATAATAATAAAAAACTCGGAATGACGGTGAAGTCATTGATTTACAAACAAGACTATATAATGCGTATGATAAATGATTTTACTAGGTTTTTGGCAAAAATCTTTTTTAATAAAGATACCGTGGTATATCAACTTAGCCCTGGAGAAAATTATACGCAAACCGATTGTTTGCATAAGCAATTGCTTAGCATGATACAACAGGGCAAGATAAATGAAGCCGAGAACCTGCTGTTTCAGCATCTGGACACAGGCGATAAAAAATATTTGGAACTGGCCCTGGATTTTTACCAAAAGTTAAACAGTCTGGATGACAGCTTTTTAGAAATGAATGGTTTCCCTAGGGAAGAGATTCAACAAGGATTGATGGCAATTGCTAAAGAATTCGGGATACCGACCTTTAAATAAAAACGGGGCAATTGGGTAAGGGCTGGCGGACAAAGATTATAAACTGTATACAACTTGGTTTTTCCCCGACTTTTTGGCCCTGTACATCAAATCGTCGGCCCGGGCGATTAGAGAATCGAAATCGTCGTTTTTATTATACAAAGTTACGCCAAAACTACACGTAATTTTGTCCAATGTTTCAAAATCGGTATTGTTTATCGCTTCTTTTATTTTATTTGCCAGTATAACCGCATTTTCCAGAGGGGTGTTGGGAGCTAAAACAACGAATTCTTCCCCGCCCCATCGACATAAAATATCATAGTTTCTTATACATTTTTTAGCTATATTTGACACTTGTGTCAATACTTTATCCCCGGCCGAGTGGCCCAGGGTATCGTTAATTATCTTAAAGTCGTCTATATCAAACATTATTATGGCCAAATCAACGGGATATCTATGGGCATAATTAATCCATTTCTCCAATTCGAGATAGAAGGCCGCTCTGCTATAGATACCGGTGAGGGTATCTTTGGTTGCCAGCTTTTTTAGTTTGCATTCGTGGAGGTACTGCACCCGTTTGTGGTAATTAATCCGCATGGTTGAAAGGGCATTGAAGGCAATAACCAACAGCAGGTATACGGCAGAGGCCAAAAATTGATTCAAAGAAATATCGCTAATAACATATGGAGCCATCCAGAGAAAAGATGCGCTCAGAATGATCGATACCAATACCATATAAATCAAACGATTATAAACAAGGAAGATTGCCAAAATAATGATGATAACGCCAAATGTTTGAATAAGGAGACTTGCGGATTCATAATGGTAGAATGTCAAGAGAAAAAAAACCGATGCAATAAATTCATAGATAAGGATTAGGGTACAATAATTCTTATAGCTCTTAAAATGGTCCAGCCTATAATACAATATAAAAGTTAAAAGCAAAAAAATGACGCGGTTTGCCAAAATCAGTCTAAAGGTATTTTGGTTTTTTATAATAAATGAGTCAGGGATGATAAATAAAAAATACAGGATACCAAGCCCGATAACAATAGGTTTTACATGATTAATAGCCTTTGATAATTCGGCGGTGGAATATTTACATTCCAGGGACTTGTCTTTAAACTCCCCAAAAATAAAAGATATGTGATTGATATGATCTTTCCTCCGAGAAGTCAATTATTTTGTCCTCACTTTGTTATATAATAAAGGGTAATATATATTCTTCCATATTCTGTTCAAATTTGCAAATTACATATTCGAGCTGTTTTTGGTTTTTTTATGCAGTATAATTAGATAAGAAGTCGAAATAACAGATAAACGGTAATGGGTTAAAGGGAATATAAAGGCTGAATAAAGTTATAAAGCGTGCAGTATTTCGGTGGCTGAGGTGTGTTTTTATGTACCAAAACAGCAAATTTAAGATTTTTTTGATTATTTCCATAATTGTAATTTTAACTATATTTTTTATATGGCAAAATAGTGAAGTAGTGATAACAAATTATCAGTATGTCAATAATAAACTTCCTTCAAGTTTTAACAGTTTTACAATTGTACATATCTCCGATCTTCATAATAAGAATTTTTACGGTAGATTACCAAAGGAAGTTAAAGACATCAATCCCGATATTATTGTAATCACAGGAGACCTGATAGACAGGCGCAGTACAAAGATAGATATTGCAATAGAGTTTGTGCAGCAAATAAGTGAAATCGCGCCCATATATTATGTTTCCGGTAACCATGAACAGTTATCGGCAAAATACGGTATCTTAAAGGAAAAACTTCAAAGGCACAAGGTACAAATAATGGATAATTTCTATAAGGTATTAAATAAAGACGGATATCAAATTGGGTTGCTGGGCATAGCCGATCCTGCCATACACCAAACCGAAGGAGATTATCTATGGGATGACGGCAGTGGTTATGCTAGGGAGCAGCTGGACAACCTACTTGAAGATACAGATACTGATTTTAATATCCTGCTTTCCCACCGGCCGGAACTATTCCATGTGTACAAGGATATGAACGTCGACCTGGTTTTCAGCGGGCATGCCCATGGCGGACAGATTAGACTGCCTTTCATTGGCGGATTGATTGCGCCAAACCAGGGTTTGTTTCCCAAGTTTACCGATGGGGTATACAGTGATGGAGATACATCCATGGTGGTAAGCCGGGGTTTGGGAAACAGCGTTTTCCCGGTTCGGGTCTTTAACCGTCCAGAGCTTGTGGCGGTTACTTTGATACGTCCACCGGCCTGACACAAACCCGTATGCTGTGGATGTCTTGACAACTGTGATCTTAAGCATTATAATGAATAAGCATGTTTAGAAGCATTATCGATGAAGATAGATATAGTCTTATGGAGTTGATGAATCATTTTTGATACATATATATTATTGTAAAGAGGTGTTTACTTGGGTGCTCTGAGAGACAAATTTAAAGAGGTACTTGCCTCCGTTTTGCCGATTACTGTGATTGTACTTGTACTCCATTTTACAATAAGTCCTTTGGATTCAGCAATGCTGTATGCCTTCTTGTTGGGTTCGGCATTGGTGGTTATTGGTTTGACAGTATTTCTGTTCGGTATTGACCAAGGGCTGGAACCGATTGGGCATGGCATTGGAAATACACTGGCACGTTCGACAGGTTATGCTGTGCTGATCACGATCTGTTTGGTTCTTGGTTTTTTTATTTCCTATGCCGAACCAGACCTGCACATTCTTGCCGGCCAGGTAGATAGCGTGACTTCGGGTCAATTTGGGCGAACATTAATGGTTGTTGTTGTCTCAATCGGAATAGGAGTCATGATGACCCTGGGACTGTTGCGCATACTCCGGGGCATCCGGCTAAAATATGTGTTTACTGCCGCATATGGTTTGATTTTAGTCCTTTCTTTATTTTCGTCAGCCGATTTTATAGCCATAGCTTTTGATGCGTCGGGGGCTACCACAGGAGCGATAACCGTTCCTTTTATGCTGGCTTTGGCAGCTGGGATTTCCGCATTGAAAAAGGACACTAAAGCCGGTGAAGCAGACAGCTTTGGACTGGTAGGTATTTCATCGGCCGGTGCTATACTTGGAGTGCTGATTACCGGTCTTTTCTTTGGCATTGACAAACTAAGTGGTACCCTAACTGAGGAAACCATTGCCAGTTCGAGCTTGTTGGATGTGTATGGTTCCAAATTGCTGCCTCTTGTGCGGGAGTCTTTTATGTCGCTTTTGCCAATTATCATTGTATATATTTTATTTCAAGTGTTTTCTTTTAAGCAGAAAAAAAACCGGGTTATAGATATTACCCGAGGCCTAATTATAACATTTTTAGGGCTTGTGGTGTTTCTATTAGGGGTCAACGGTGGTTTTATGGCAGTCGGTACCCGGATAGGAATAGAACTGGCTTCATTGGACTCCAATCTTCCGGTATTAATTGTAGCTCTGCTTCTCGGACTAACAACTGTATTGGCCGAGCCGGCTGTCCATGTTTTAACCAATCAGGTGGAAGATGTCACAGGGGGATCGGTCAATCGAATTCTGGTTCTGATCTTCCTTTCCGTAGCAGTAGGGTTATCTATCTTCATGTCTGCTTTGCGGATTCTTATACCCAATGTGCAGCTGTGGATGTACTTACTGCCCGGATTTGGCATTGCTGTGATTTTAGCCTATTTTGTACCTGATTTATTTGTGGGCATGGCTTTTGATGCAGGAGGCGTTGCTTCCGGACCCATGACTGCCACTTTTTCACTGGCTTTTGTTCAAGGCATCGCTGCCCAAGTCCCTTCTGCCGATTTAGTGGCGGATGGCTTCGGGATGATTGCCATTGTTGCCATGATGCCTATTATAGCAATTGAACTGCTGGGTGCACTTTATCAGGCAAAAATACGCAAAGCATCGAAAATTGCGATTTCTAAACAGGGAACGATTGGAGGTAAGCATATATAAGCTATGGAAGATTTGACTATCACTAAAGCTCGGATGCTAACACTAATCCTCAGCGAGGATCAAAGCCACAAATGTATCCGTCTCGTTAAAGAGAAGGGTATCCGAGGTGGGATTGTAGTCATAGGTAGAGGCACGGTTAAAAGTGCTGTATTAAACCTACTGGGAATAAAGAGTCAAAAAAAGGAAGTAATCAAGTTTTTGTTGAAAAAAGCGCAAGCGGAAGAAATTCTGAACTATCTCAGCGAAAAACTTAAACTGGAAAATCCCGGTCATGGTATTGCCTACACTACTTCAGTCTTGGATGTAGTAGGACTTTTGGAGCGGGAAACGGATAAAGAAGAGGATAAAGAGGAGATTGTTGCAACCACACCACAAGAAACGGAGGGAAAGAGAGTGTTCAAAAAACTCACTGTAATTGTTGATCGTGGTATGGCGGATGATGTTATGGATATTGCACGGGAGGCCGGTGTGCGGGGCGGAACTATTTTACACGGACGGGGTGCCGGTGCTGAGATTGCCACAAAATTGTTTGGTGTGGAAATTGAACCGGAAAAGGAACTTGTAATAATACTGACACCGGATGACTTGGTCGATAAAGTAGTGCATGCATTGTCCCAGGGTCTCAATCTGGATGAACCCGGGAAAGGCGTTCTGTTTATAGAACCGATTCTGGAAACTAGGGGTCTTTTCGAGACAAGTGATAAAAACAGTAAGGATATATAAACACACTAGCCGTTTAACGAATAAAGCCAGTTGAACTTACTACAATATCTAAGATGTATTTTTCACAAAAAAGGGTGGAAGATAAAATGAGATGACACAGCTAATAGTCAGACCAATCCGATAGAAAGGATGATCGATATACAAAGTAAGTTCAGGGGTTTTCAAGAAAAGCGGATGCATATATTCGGAGAATTGGTTAAGAGATACTGGAATGGGCAATTAAACAACGTGGGTGACTTGAAGGATTTAGCCGGGGATATAAAAGATCAATATGGCTTCTCGGATGAGGATATACCCTTCATTGAAGATCATATACGGGTTGCTATGGGTTTAAACCCAACGGGCAATGGTGATTTCCGGGATGAGCTGGATATTGTAAAGGCTTCCGGAGAGGTCAGCCCGCCCGTAATAGCGAAGATTGAAGGGCCTTGCGAGTATTGTGGTGAAAGGGGCTGCAGGGCGGTAGAGACCTGCAAATATGAGGCCCATATCTATGATAGAAAAAAGGGACCGGTTATTGTCAATGATAAGTGCCTCAGCTGTGGCCAATGCGTTACCGGCTGTGAATTCGGTGCTCTGGCCGATAAGATAGAATTCATGCCCCTTATCGATTTGCTAAAGGATGAGACTACCATGGTATATGCTGCCGTTGCCCCTGCCATTGCAGGACAATTCGGTGATGATGTTACCATGGGTCAGTTAAGGACGGGTTTAAAACTTTTAGGGTTTCAGGATATGATTGAGGTGGCACTTTTTGCCGATATCCTGACCATCAGAGAAGCCTTTGAATTTAACCATTTGGTAAAAAAAGAAGAAGATTTTTTCCTGACCAGTTGCTGTTGTCCGGTGTGGTTTAATCTTATCAAAAAACATTATCCGGACATTTTCAAGTTTATGTCTCCCTCTGTATCGCCTATGATCGCATCGGGCAGGATATTGAAAGAGCTGTATGACAATGTACGGGTGGT
>DUOD01000031.1 GCA_012838995.1 Clostridiales bacterium | reverse complement strand
TCATAGCAATACCGGAATTCACTTCTTACAATGAATATCATTTCCTTTGTATTAGTGCCGCACTGGCATGTTTTTTAAATCCTTTAGAGAGGATTTTGGAAGGAAATGTATTCATGCTTTTACCGTGACTAAAATATCCAAACACCTTGACAATAGGATAATTTTGTACTAAAATAATCCTGGAATAGTCCTGAAAGGAGTATTATATGAATAATACCTCCGTTTATTTAGGTTCGTATACTCTACAGTCGGATTCACGAATTCGACTTCCTAAATCAGCCATAACAAATTTAAATGCTATACCTGGTAAAACACGTTTTTCATTTTATTATGATGTCGTGAATAATACTATAATTATGCGGATATGTCAGCCCGAAAAAAAAGCAATGGCCATTGCAAGTAATGATGACTGGGAGGGTGAAAAAAATGGTTGACTATCGTAAAGAAATTCTGGATGTATCGTCTTTTCCTGTTGAAGAATGTTTAAAGCTTGTTAATGCATTTAACAAAAACTTCCCGAAGAAAGATGCTTATATGTTTCTTAATGAGGAATCACTTCATATCATGCTTAAACAGCTTGATATGATTAAATATCGTGAATTTCTTGACGGATTAAATATTTCAACTGACCTCACTAATAAAGCTTTTGATATTATTGATTCTATTGGCAGCTACGGCTTAAAGGGAAGTAAGAGGCTCTTTTCTGGATATAATGCAGAACGTAAGGTAATAAATAGAAAAGCAAAAGAGCAAAGCCGTAGTAAGCATTACTACGCAAATGATCATAATTTTTCAAAAGTAAATAATGAATTACCTTCTGAATATGAAAACAAAATTATCTGTGCAGATAGTTCTGAATTTTTAAAAAAATTGCCCGATAATTGTATCGATATTATATTTACTTCACCTCCATATAACTTTGGTCTCGACTATGATTCACACAATGATACCGCTAGGTGGAATGATTATTTCGATATGCTATTTGCAATTTTTAAGGAATGTATACGAGTGTTGAAATATGGTGGGCGTTTCGTTGTTAATGTTCAGCCATTGTATTCAGATTACATTCCAATTCACCATATTACAAGCAATTTTTTCATCCAAAACAAGATGATTTGGAAGGGCGAAATTATATGGGAAAAGAACAATTATAATTGCAAGTATAGCTCATGGGGTAGTTGGAAAAGCCCTGCAAGTCCATATTTAAAATATACGTGGGAATTTGTTGAGGTTTACTGTAAAGGAGATCTCAAAAAACAAGGTGATAATGAAAATATTGACATTACAGCTGAAGAGTTCAAATCGTGGGTTGTCGCAAAATGGAGTATTGCTCCAGAGCGTAATATGCAAGAATTCGGACATCCTGCTATGTTCCCAGAACAACTTGCTGAACGAGTATTGAAGCTATTTAGTTACAAAAATGATGTTGTTTTAGATCCCTTCAACGGTGCTGGTACAACAACAGTTGTTGCCAAAAAAACTGGTCGTCGATATCTAGGTATTGATATTTCAGAGGAATACTGCAAAACTGCCCAAAAACGTATTGATGAGGCTGATTTAGGGCAACTATCATGGTTTGATTAATATTTTTAAAGGACGTACAAAAAGTTACGTCCTTTTTTATACTATTCCATTTAACAAGCTAGTTATGTCTTCTACATCCAGTAAATCTGTTTGTTTGATTTCGTATAATGGTGCAAAAGTTTGAAACGAAGTCCCATCTGATCGTGTGCGCCAAGATCCTATTGGAAAAAATTTAGCTTTTTGAAAAAATTCTTCTTTACTAATATACCCACATATAGTTAGAATTCTGTTAGTTACATTATATGAAGCAAACACGTAATAATCAACATCATATTTTTTTTGGTATGCCACAAAATTGTGTACATAATAGTTCTTAACAGGCGTAGTTCTTGTCATTGTTTTTACATCAACCCTTTTTCCGTTTATAAAAAAATCTTTGCCGTCATCGAAACCGGTTGAGCCATCAGGACGTTCTTGTATGATTAAATCAGCAAAAACAGTTTGCCCAATCATTCCAGTTAACTGTTGGCGTTTGTTTCCATCTCCATATCCTCGTTGTCCAAAATTATATTTTTTAACCAGTTTTTTAGCATAATCAAGTTGTTCTTCAGAAACTTCTACATCGAACATACGTATCATCACCTTGCATATTTTTTAAGATCATTTGCAAATAAATTAACTGCTTTTATTAGTTCACTCATTTTTAATTCTTTAAAGAATTCAGGCTTATGGATTGGTCTATCAACCTTTCTTTCGCCCTTAAGAAGTGTAATAATTTTTAAATCAACGTCAACGTGTGATAGTAACACATGTGTAGCCGGGCTGCCATATGTTATGTCTTTTAGTTCACTATAATCTCCACCAAGCTGACTTTCAAGTTGAACTAAATAATATGTGTTTATGCCGACTGCTTTCTTCATTAATGCTGCATCAAACAAAATTCTTTTTAACATGGCGTTTTCTGTATATGCTTTGCACTCTATAGGAAGAACAAAGTTTTGATCAATATAGACATGTAAGTCAGTAGAAAGCCTGTAAAAGAATTTGTCTATATGCGAAGCAACATGAGCTCTTACCTCGGGATCGGATATTCTTGCTATGTAATCTTCATTAATACCAATCGGTATTTTCTTTTTGTTGATTTCAATTCTTGAATGATTCTGATTCAATACGTCAACCCATGCAATCTGTACAAGATGGTGAGCTAAATTTTCTACTAGTTTACCCTTGCCGGCACGAATAATACCACCGTATGCACGTTCTTGATCCATAGCAGCCGCATCATCAATGCCTTTGACCAATTTGTTGTAGGCGGCAATTAGTGCGTTAAGCTTTGTTTCAACTGTGTTCATTTTATATCTATCTCCTTTTATAAATTTAATATAATAATCTACCAAATGTATTGACCTGTGTGTTTGATGACACTTTTTGAACAGCATCCCTAATTTCTAGCCAGTAATCTCGAATTACTTCCGCCCTCATAGGCGCATCGGCTGACTCCCTTAATGCAAACATTTCTGTTAGTGCTGCATCATTTCTTGCTGAAATAATATGAACGTCTGATAAACTTCGATATCCCATTAAGACATATGTTTTTGCATTTGGGGAGGCATTCCGTATAGCTTTGCTTGATGATTTGACTTCGCCAAACATGGTTGCATCCAAAAAGGTCTTTACCTCGACAGCCACCACGGGTAAAACTAAATGTATCGCCGGTTGGTTGTCTATTGAGATATTAACGCCTTTTCCAATGCAAAAATCAACGTCTTTTGTAATTACTTTTATGGTCTTATCGTTATTGATTATCATCCCCGCAAAAATTCTTTTATTATAAACGCCTAGATCTCCAGATCGTATTTCCGGCAAATCTTTAAACAAATAGGAATTCATTTCTTCAAGAAATGTTGATTCAAATTTTGACTGGGATGTTACAGAATACGTTCTCGCAAAATTTTTTAACTCGTCATAATAGTCATTGAATATCCGAGTTGCATTAATAAAATCCGTGTGGTTGTCGACCGTGAATGTAAATGATAGCAATTTTTCCCTTATTGGTTTATATTTTTGATTATAGAATTCTTCAATTTTTCTACCAATCCCTTTGTAGTTTGTTTGAATCTTGGTTAATAGATTGTTCTCATGCATAAAAATCATTTTTCTTACCCCATTCAGATGATTCTTGGTATAAGAGAGACGCAACCTATTGAATTAACAGAAAGTTTTCTGTGATTTCTTTTCTTTCAGGTCGGATTACTCTGTTATAACCTCATCTTTGATGTAATATAGCTCTTGCGTTGCTGCTTACACCAACTAATAACGTGCTGGGTATTCAACTATACGGACAACCAGGAATGCAATTCATGGTATAGTCACAATATCAGACCTTCTTTTGGTAGATTGATGTATTAACTCAAATAAACTTATTCACCTTATTCTGTGTCACCATCTCACTGACACAGATGTACCTTTACTTGACGAGTGGCTCGTATGAATGAAGTATTTTATCCTATCTACGATTTAAAATATTGTTGTAAATGCTAAAGCCAGCATCTTAATATGCTGGCTTTAGCATTATTACATTAATAAATGCAATAATGCTAAATTAATGCTAAATCCTGTTGTGGATAATCTAAAAAATCTTGATAAAATTGATGTTTGGTGCGCCCGAAGGGATTCGAACCCCTGGCCTTCTGATTCGTAGTCAGACACTCTATCCAACTGAGCTACGGGCGCATACTGCCACAGGTATCGCCATATCATTTTAGTATATTAGAACTATAATGTCAACTGGTATATTTTTTGATATATGGCTATTGTGCGATATTAAGTAATACCTAATACAAAAACTAAGTACTGTAAACAAAGCCTGCTTACAGTACTTAATTTTGCTTATTAAATGTCTTTTTAACTTTAAATAATACGCCATGCCAAACTGGTTTTGTCTCGCACTTCAACTTGAAACTTTATTAGTTTTCCAACGCTTGAGCAAGCCATATTAAACCGTTTTCTTACCACTCTTCAACTAATTCTTGTTTCAGCAAGCCATATCAAGCCAGTTTCACACCGCACCCTGAACAAAACTTAGCTTCGGGCTGCAGCTTTTGACCGCAATTGTGGCAAAACCGGCTGCCGACAGGACTGTCAGCCACATCATCTACCTTTGCACCGCAGCTTATACAAAACCTTGCGCCATCCGGAAGCTGTGCACCGCAGCCGGCGCATGACAAAACCCCGGACGATACAGCAGATTTTGTGTTTGTTTGTGCTCCTTTGGTCATTTGCTTTGCCATCTCCATGCCCATTGCCATGCCAATACCGGCCTGGGCCATATTCCCCACGGCGCCATCGGAGTTTTTGTCCATGGCTTCCACCACACCGATTTGCTGATATCTGCCCACATCCCCTACCATCTCGTAAGATGCGTTCTTTTCTATTATTTTCTGGATCTGTTCCGGATAGCTGAAGCTTGATATATTAAAATCGGTAATGGTCAGGCCTATTTTTAACAACTCCATGTCCAAATCAGCCTTAATACCCTGGGCTATTTCATAGGCATTGGCCTGAAGATTAAACATGTTTTTGCCTTCTCTGCTTATCCATTTCATTAAAAGCTGATCCAATAGGGCCAGTACCCGCTGCTTTACATCATCCACCGTAAATTCCTGTTTTACACCGGCTATTTTATCTATGAGTACAATATAGTCGCTTATTTTAACGGTGAAAACGCCAAAGCACCGGATGGGAATGCCCCCGGGCATTCTTTGGGAGGGTATGTTGATAGCCTTTTTTGTACCCCACTTAACGAGGAATTCTTTTGTATTTACAAATAAAACTTCGGCTCTTAAAGCGGAATTAAATCCAAACTTAAACCCTTTAAGACTGCTCAGAAAAGGCACAATCTCGGTCTCTATCTCATAGTTGCCCTCATCGGTAAATATACCTTCTATCTTACCGTTATAAATGAATATGGCATCCTGCCCCGGCCTTATTATCAGCCTGCTGCCCTTTTTAATTTCTTTATTACGCCATTTCCAGAATAATACGTCATCCCTTGTTTCATTCCATTCTATTACGTTCAACAACTGTCTTCTAAACATTGCTCTACCCCTTTGACCTTAATGCTGAACAAATATCTAAACTATTGAACCCATCCATTGATGGCATGCCATGGCGGTTTGTGAAGACGCCGATGCTTCGCCCGTTAAGAATACAAACACCAATACTACAGCAACTGCAACCCCTGCAATAATTCCAATCTTAGCCCAGCTGATAGGGGATTTGCCGCTTACCTTACCGGTCTGGCCGTTGATTATATACCTATACTTTTTATTATTAAACTCATACTGGGAGGTCCAAACGGGCAACAATACGTGCTTGTATTTTACGTCGATATACCGGGCTTTGAGCATGATGTTCCTTACTTCATTATAATGCCTTAGTACCTGTTTTTTTACATCTTCTTTTAAAATTTTCTCCATTTTTTCCTTTGCAATATCAAAACCCTCCGCCACACCCCTGCTGTAGCGTTCGGCGGTATGGCCTGATATGTATTGAGGTTTATAGGGTTCCAGTTCCTTTGTATCAAAGGGTTCTATCTTATTCATCAGGTTATCGTCGTAATTCTTTGAGGCATTTACCAACACATCATCAAAAAATTTACTTATCCGTCCTCTTACCGTATACCACCGGGTTTTTCGTACTCGTACTCTTTTTCCGTCCCGCACTACGGTTTGGTAATAATGTTTTCCGCCCTGGGCCGAATAGGTGGCAAAAACGTTTGAATCATAAGTCCAGTAGGGTATGTACACCGAAATAAGCTTTTCGCTCTGGTATAAATACTTTAATTGCCCAGGTGCCAGCCATCGGCGGGACATCCATTTTTGAAACAGTTCCTTTGCTTTTTGTTTATCCACCTTAAATGGAAGGATGGCCTCGGGCTTTATACCGGCAGACTGTTTGCTCTCCAGCACGTGGGAAGAGCCGCAGTAGCTGCAGCGTGCTGCCGTTTCGTCCTTTCCTATTACCGTTTCAGCACCGCAGCCGTCACATCTTACGACGTTTACCTCGTCATTCCACTCCGATTGCTCCTCAAGTTTTGCAACATCGTCAAAATCGTACTCCTTAATGGTTTCTTCGCTTCGTACATCCGTCTCCATGCCGCAATAAGGACATTTTAACCTTTGCACCGACACGTCAAATTCCATATTGGCCCCGCAGCCGGGACATAAAAACACCTGAGAAGTTTCTTGCTGTCCCTTTGTTGTTTCCTCCTTCATAATAAAACCTCCCTATAAAACATTTTGGGTACCAAACCCGTACCTATTCATCGCCGTACTACTCTTTCCCGTACTTATTCGCCACCCCACTGCATTTCCCCGTAACTATTCATCACCACTCTGCTCTTTAAGTTTTTTAAGTTCTGCTTCTACATCACCTTGAATTTCGGATTTTAATTTGTCTAGTTCATTCTCAACGGCCAAGCTTTTGTCATCATACTTATCCATGATATTACTGATGTCATCTTGTTGGTCTGCCTCAGTAAGCTCTGCCATGGCATCGGCCTCATCCAACATCCGCTGGGCCTTTTCTTCCATCCGTGCAAAGGTGCCTAAGTTTGCTCCGGAACTTGCGGTGCCTGCGCCTATTTTGTTTATTTTCTGCTGGGTTTTTGCCACCGCTACCTTGGCTTTAATAGCAGCCCTTCTGGAATTTAGCTCCTTTATTTGTGCCGCCAGCTTGTCATGCATTTGCTTCATTTTATCAGCGTTATCGGCAGCAATTTCATACTCCCTTTGCAAAGCCCCTCGTTTTTCTTCCAATTGAAGCTTTCTGGCCAAAAATTTCCTTGCATCGTCGTCATTACCCGCCTCTACGGCACGCTGTGCATAGTCTTGCATCCTGTTTATTTCTTCACTGCACTCATCAAGCTGCCTTTTTGCCCTTGCTTGGTCTGCTATTACCCCTGCCGTTTCTGCCTTCACCTTGTTTAAGTCGTCTTCTAGATTTCGCAGCACCTGATCTATCATTTTTGCCGGATCTTCGAGTTTATCCAATAAGGAATTGATATTGGATGACATGATGTCAGAAAACCTCTTCAATATGGACATCACCTGACTCCTCCTTATATTTAATTGTTTTCAAGCATAAAGATACGCGGAATAAACAGGTCTTAGAGTGGATATCCATTGATGGCGGGCTTTTGAGTCCTTGTCTGTAATTGTTTATAACGAAATTCCCATATACCTATAATTATATTTCAAAGCAGATCTATCAAAGAAAAGCTTTAACCTGTGTAGATTGGACCCATCAGACAAAAACGAAACGATGTCGATTTAGCAATCTACCTTACAGAACCTTTTTTTCCTTATATTGTAATTTTTTACCATATTTATTACAAGACCTTATATTATCTTTTTTTGTGAGCATTTATACATTCTAAAGGTTATTTTTTACAAATTTATTTAATAAAAAAGTTCCCGGATGCAATATACGACATCCGGGAACTTTACCTCCATCCCCTTTATAACCCGATTTCTTCCGCAACCGTCCGCATGCCAAGTATGCATTTATTGATAAGATCGTCAAGCTCCATACCAAGATTTTCACAGCCCTTTTGTATAACATCGCGATTGACGCCGGCGGCAAACCTTTTATCCTTAAACTTTTTCTTTACGCTTTTTACCTTAAGGTCCATCACTGACTTTGAAGGGCGCATCAAAGCGGTTGCCGCTATCAGCCCCGTTAGTTCATCTACGGCAAAAAGCACCCTTTCCATGTACAGTTTAGGCTCGGCATCCACCAACTGGCCGTGGCCGTGACTTATGACCGCATGTATGAAGGCGTCGTCATAGCCTTCCGACCTTAAAATTTCAGGCGCCTTTCTGCAGTGCTGATCGGGATACATTTCGTAATCCACATCATGCAAAAGGCCGACGGCCCCCCAATAGTCCACATCTTCCCCGGCCTCTGAAGCAAAATAGCGCATTACCGCCTCCACCGCCAAGGCGTGGCGAATAAGCCCTTCATTTTTATTGTATTTTTTCAATACCGACAATGCCTTCTCTCTCATGATTACACAACCCTTTTATTACGATATGATTTAACCCCAAAATAATATTATAAACAAAGCACTATAAATAAATTTTATACCAAAGTTCACGGCAACACAAGGGAGGCCCCTCCGTATTTAAACGCCTTTATACCCCATTGCCATGGCGGACGGTTTTTAAAAGACCACCCTTCTGACTCTGTTTTTTGCCCAAAATATTTTTATTCAAGATATGAATTTTACCCCGAATATGCATATAGAAGTTTGATTTTCTCCATGATATAATAATGTTTACGTATAATTTATCTGTCTTCGATTATGGGGATTAGCATAAATATAAAAAAGGTGGTTATTATGAAAATTATAGTTATTGGAGCCGGTAAGGTAGGATACCATATTGCAAAAACCCTATCCGAAGAACTCCATGACGTTACTGTTATAGACAAAGACCAGTCGGTACTGGACAAAATCGGTGAAAACCTGGACGTACTCACGGTAAAGGCCAATGGCTTAAGCGCAAAGATATTAAAGGAATGTGACATAAAAAACAACCATCTGCTAATAGCAGTTACCGACAGCGATGAGGCAAACATGCTGGCCTGTATGACCGCCAAACGCCTCGGATGCCATAACACCATTGCCAGGATCAGGGATCCCGAATATGCAAGCGAACTGGTATTTTCCAAGGAAGAGTTGGGTGTTGATTTAATAATAAACCCCGAGCAGGCGGCTGCCCATGAAATTACCAGACTGCTGACCGTAACACCGGTCGCCCATGTGGAGGACTTCGCCAACGAAAAGGTCCGCATGGTTGAAATGGTCGTATCCCAAAGCTCCAAAATAACCAACAGGGAAATAAAAACATTAAAAATACCCAATTCCCTGCTGATTACCGCCATCCATAGAAACGGAGATATAATTATACCCGACGGTCAAAGCAAGATATTGCCCGGAGATACCATATATGTACTGGGCAAGGCTGAAAATGTTACGGAATTTTGTAAAATGGAAGGCAAACCCTCAAGAAGAGTTAACAATGTAATGATACTTGGCGGGGGCAGGCTGGGTTTCTATCTGGCGCAAAACTTGAGTAAACTGGGTATGAAGGTAAAATTAATAGAACAAAACCGCGCCAGGTGTGATGAATTAAGCGAACAGATACCGGGTATATTGGTCATCAACGGCGACGGAACCGATGTTGAACTGCTGGAAGCGGAGGATATCCACCAGGTGGACGCCTTTATAGCGGTAACCGGCATAGACGAGGAAAACCTTTTGATATCACTGATGGCAAAAAAAATGGGTGCCCAAAGGGTTATCGCCAAGGTAGGCCGCCCCAATTACGCTCCGTTGGTGGAAACCCTGGGTATAGACGCGACGATCAGCCCCAGGCTGATAACGGCAAGCGATATATTGCGTTTCGTAAGAGGCGGAAAAATAGTATCCCTGTTTCTGCTTATGGGCGGCCAGGCAGAAGTTATAGAGATAATAGCCCAAAAGGGCTCCCCGGCCGTGGATAAACCGCTGAAAGATGTAGGACTGCCCAAGGGCGTTATTGTAAGCTCCATCGTACACAACGGTAGAGTAACGGTGCCCAAGGGCTCGGATATTATCAGGGCCAACGACAGGGTTATAATATTTACCCTGTCAAAACATGTAACCATGATAAAACCGTTTTTTACTGCTTCCGATAAAGGGGGTAAAAGGATACATGGATTTTGGCGTAATAATAAAAACGCTGGGCAAAATAATCTTATTTGAGGCCGCTGCCCTTCTTCCTTCTCTCTTTATAGCCCTGTACAGCGGGCAGGGTGATTTTTATGCATTTTTGCTGTCCATTATAATAATAGCGGCAATTGGCGGCCTGTGTCTGCTGTCAAAACCTAAAAAAGACGCTATAAATTACAAAGAAGGCTTTGCCATAGTAGGCTTTGGATGGATACTCGTCACCGTACTGGGCGCCCTGCCCTTTATTTTTGCCGGCACCTTCAACTCCTTTATAGATGCTTTTTTCGAAGCAGCATCGGGGTTTAGTACAACCGGTGCCACTGTTTTAAATGACGTAGAAGTGCTACCCAAGGGTATCCTGTTTTGGAGAAGCTTTACCCACTGGCTAGGAGGCATGGGTATTCTGGTATTGGCCCTTGCATTACTACCGGCCTTTAAAACGGGTGCTCTCCAAATCTATAAGGCCGAAAGTCCCGGCCCCACGCCCACCAAACTGGTACCCCGGCTGGGCCAGACCGCCCAACTGCTTTATGGGATATATATATTATTTACAGTAGTACAGGTTGTCCTATTGTTTTTGGCCGGCATGCCCCTTTTCGAGGCCTGCGTCCACACCTTCGGTACAGTGGGTACCGGCGGTTTTTCCACCAAAAACGCCAGTATCGGTGCCTATAATAATGTTGTGTTTGAGGTTATAATATTCTTTTTTATGCTGGTATCGGGCACTAATTTCACCCTTCATTATCAAGCCCTCCATGGCAATTTCAAAAGCCTGGTAAAGGACTCGGAGTTTAAGTTTTATATTTTTGTAATTACAGCCAGCATAACGGCAATAACATTAAACCTATGGAATAATATTTACATAAATATTTTAGAAGCCCTAAGACACGCTTCATTCCAAGTAGTATCAATGATAACTACTACCGGATACGCCACCACCAATTTTGATGTATGGCCCAGTTTCAGTAAAATCATTCTTGTAATACTGATGCTTATCGGCGGCTGTTCCGGGTCAACGGCAGGAGGAATAAAACAAATCCGTATGTTACTCTTGTTTAAATATGCCAAAAGGGAATTTAGCAAGCTGCTGCACCCAAAAGCGGTGATTCCGGTAAGACTCGGTGGCAAACGTGTACCGGAAGAAACATTGTCCGGTGTGGTAAGCTTTTTCTTTATACATCTAATTATCTTTTTGATTGCAACCCTTTTGATTTCCTTTGAAGGCATGGACCTGGTCAGTACAGTTACGTCGGTTGTAACTGCTCTGGGCAACGTAGGCCCGGGCCTGGGGATGGTGGGTCCAAGCACAAATTTTGGTCATTTGTCAGCCTTCAGCAAAACCATCCTTTCAATATGCATGATTATGGGGCGTCTGGAAATTTATTCTATACTAATACTGATATCGCCGGGATTTTGGCGAAGATCCTATTAAGCCGTAAAAAGGCCTACTAACAAACCACTCGGTGTTAATCCAAATACTCCCTGGCCATACGCATCAAAATATCCCGTTTGTTTAGGCCGTTATCTTCTATAACCGCATCCAAAAGTTTGTTGAGCACCTGCCCTATACGCCTGCCCTGTTTAAAGCCCAATGTCAGCAGATCATTACCGTCCACGGCAAGCTGCCTTAAAGAAAAACATTCGTCCTTCTTAATTATGTTTTCATATGCCTCAATCATATGCTCCAGCTTTTCAAGCCTCCGGCGACGGTATTTTGTATCCTGCGATAGTATTCCCGCTCTTTTCAATTTAATAACATCAACAAATATTTCCCTTCCCATCAGCCTGAGCAGCTTTTTTATACGTTTGCTATCATCGGTGCATTCTATGTCATGAAACTTAATAACGGCTATTACCCTTTTTGCGGTACCATTATCATACTTTAGCCTTTTTAAGATACCGCCGGCCATCCGAGCGCTTACTTGGGCATGATCGTCAAAATGGCGCATGCCACTGCCATCGACGGTACTGCAATGGGGCTTTCCAATATCATGAAACAATGCAGCCAGCTTTAAAGCCAATTGATTGTCTGTATATTGAGTGGTGTTGACGGTGTGCATAAAGATATCATAACCGGGACAGGTGAAGTTTTGCGGCGACTGCAAAGCATGTACCTCGGGCAGTATGAGCTTTAGCAGGCCGGTATCCCTAAGAAGGAGTATCCCCTTTTGTGCGCCTAACAACAATATTTTATCAAGCTCGTCCCTTATCCGTTCCTTTGATATGTTTAGTATAAGATGGGCATTATCCCTTATAGCCGAAAGGACTGTATCGTCCAGCTGAAAGTTTAATTGACAGGCAAATCTAACGGCGCGCATCATCCGGAGGCTGTCTTCCCTAAAACGGGCATTGGCATCGCCCACCGTTTTGATATTTCTTTCCGATAAATGTTTCATGCCGTTAAAAAAGTCTATATATCCCGTGGCAGGGCTGTAGGCAATGGCATTTACGGTAAAGTCCCGCCTGGATAGGTCCTCCTTTAAGGAAGATATGAATTTAACCTGATTAGGCCTTCTATAGTCTCGATACTCGCCCTCTGCCCTATATGTGGTTACCTCTACATGACGATGGCCTACGATAACGGTGACGGTGCCGTGTTTTATGCCGGTATCAACGGTGTTGGGAAACAGTTTTTTCACCTGATGGGGCAGGGCATTGGTAGCTATGTCAAAGTCATGGGCTGTTATACCCAAAAGACTGTCCCTCACCGCCCCGCCTACCACATATCCTTCATAACCTCCATTGTTAAGCGTATGTAATACATGGACAACCTCCTCCGGCAAGTTCACCTTCATCACCCATCCTCCATGGTTTATGGTTTACCTTAATAACAAAAAAACGTGGCAGTATCCACGTTGTCATATCTGTATAATCAAATGGCGGAGAAGGAGGGATTCGAACCCTCGCGCCGGCTATTACCGACCTACACCCTTAGCAGGGGCGCCCCTTCGACCGACTTGGGTACTTCTCCGCGTAATTTTTCCTTATAAATTATTCTAACCTTATATCCACATATTATTTTATATCAACTCTAACCTTTTTGCCTGCAATTTTTAAAATGGCGGAGAGGGAGGGATTCGAACCCCCGGTGCCTTGCGGCATCACTGGTTTTCAAGACCAGCTCCTTAAACCACTCGGACACCTCTCCTAATTTCATCCCAAGGATTTAAGACGCCTCAAACCCGCCAATCGGCACTTTAGTAGTATACCAAAAAAGTCATTGGGTGTCAATAAAACAGGGTTTTTAAAATTTTCCTTTATACCCAATCTACAAGCTTTAATCCTTATTTTTTACTTGATAAATTCAATATTGCCCATATAAGGTACCAACCTTTCAGGGATTTTGACACAACCGTCTGCCTGTTGGTAGTTTTCCAAAATAGCAGCCACCGTCCTGCCTATGGCCACGCCCGAACCGTTTAGTGTATGGACGTATTGGGCCTTTTCCTTAGTCGATGGCCTATATTTAATATTGGCCCTTCTGGCCTGGAAATCCTCGAAATTACTACACGACGAAATTTCAACATACCTATTGTAACTGGGCATCCATACTTCTATATCGTATTTTTTAGCAGCCGTGAAACCCAAATCACCGGTGCACATCATGGATACCCTATAGGGTAAGCCCAATAGCTGAAGCACCCTTTCCGCGTCATTGGTCAGTTTTTCCAGCTCGTCATAGGAGGTTTCCGGCTTTACGAATTTTACCAATTCCACCTTGTTGAACTGGTGCTGTCGTATCAAGCCCCGGGTATCCCTGCCGGCAGAACCGGCTTCTGCCCTAAAACAGGCGCTGTAGGCCACATGTTTTATAGGAAGCCTATCGCTGTCCAGTATTTCGTCCCTGTATAAATTGGTAACGGGTACCTCCGCCGTAGGGATGAGGAAATACTCGCTATCCGTTACTTTAAAGGCATCCTCCTCAAATTTGGGAAGCTGTCCCGTTCCTTCCATACTCCTCCTGTGAACCATATACGGCGGCAGTATCTCGGTATAACCGTGTTCCGTAATATGTACGTCCAGCATGAAATTTATCAGCGCCCTTTCCAGCCTGGCACCCAAACCCTTGTACACCGTAAACCTGGCGCCGGTAATCTTGGCGGCACGAACAAAGTCGAGTATCCCCAAATCCTCGCCTAAATCCCAATGGGCCTTGGGGGTAAAGTCAAAGGAAGTGGGCTGACCCCAGCGTCTGACCTCCACATTATCATCCTCGGTTTGACCCACCGGTACCGACGGATGGGGTATATTAGGGATATTCATCATTATTCCGTGGATATCGTCACCGACTTTCCTAATCCTGTCATCCAGTTCCTTTATTTGCTGGGATACTTTTTTCATCTCGTCCAACAGAGGGGCTATATCCTGGCCTTCCTTTTTCAACTTAGGTATCTGTTGGGAAACGGTATTTTTTTTATTTTTAAGCTGCTCGACCTCCGATATAAGCCTTCGTTTTTCTTTATCCAAGGCCAATAATCCGTCTATATCTACGGTTTCCTTGCGTTTATTTAAAGCCTCCTTCACAACTTGAGGATGTGATCTTATAAATTTGATGTCCAACATTGCCCTTCACCTCTTTATATATATGCAAATAATAAAACCCTTTCCCATATAGGGACAAGAGCAGCCTTCCAATTACTAAATTAAAAACATTTTTTAAATTAGCTTTTCCATCTTTTAGTACATATTTTTATCATTCTGTTAAATATTATACTATACCGGTGTTATAATGCAAATTTTTTTGTAATAGGGTATATTTTCAAACCTTTTTGGTAATTATTTATATAATCCCAGCAAAATTTTTTAAAACGGAGGCAGCTATGAAGGATATAGATATTATAAGCCAACTTTCTATTTTAAAGGAAATCGACTACAAAAACACCTTGGCCATCGCCAGCATCATAGAGCTGCTAATAGAAAAAAAAGTAATTAAAAAGGAAGACATAGCAAAAAAGGCCAAAGAATTGGATAACTATTCCCATTATTCACAGCGGGCCAAAACTCTTTAAACCATAAACACAGACTTGTCCTCCACGAAGGATAACTGCCCCTTAGCTTAGGCCAAAGGGCAGCTTCTTTAAGTCCTTATATATTAAGCTTCATATCTCCGTCTGCAATTAACCCTGCCTTCCTCATCCATTGGGCAATAGCAAATGTTATCACCGCCGGCAGGATAAAATGGAGGAAACCCATTTTTAACAGGATGGAGGCCGCACTTTCCGTTCCTGCCATGGCCGCCCATGTTCCAAACTGTCCCACCAGGCCGCTGGTACCCATGCCTGCACCCTCCGGCACATTTTTCATGCTAAATACGGTGGTAGCCAAAGGCCCCAGTATGGCGCTGGTAATGGTAGGGGGCAGCCAGATTATCGGCTTTCGCATAATGTTTGGAACCTGTAGCATGGAAGTTCCCAGGCCCTGGGCTATCAGCCCTCCTACTCCGTTTTCTTTGTAACTGGCCACGGCAAACCCCACCATCTGTGTCGAACATCCCACCGTTGCAGCGCCTCCGGCAAGGCCGGTTAAGCCTAGGGATATTGCTATGGCAGCACTGCTTATGGGAGCGGTTAGGGCCATACCCATCAATACCGACACCAAAATACCCATTGGTATGGGATTCAATTCGGTTGCATGATTGATAACACTGCCGATCCATTCCATGGCAAATGCCACACCCGGTCCGACAAATTTCCCGGCCAGGCAACCGGCGATTATTGTAACAACCGGTACTACAACTATATCCACCTTGGTCTCACCGGCTACCAGTTTGCCAAATTCCGCACCTATAACTGCCGCAACAAAGGCACCTACGGGACCTCCCAGTTCGTTGCCGAAGGCGCCGGTAATGGCCGAGGTGAACATAACAAGGGGCGGAGCCTTTAAACCGTGGGCCACCGCCACGCCTATAGCTGCACCCGTCATGGACATGGCAATGCCGCTAAAATCTATCAAAAATTGGACGTTTAATATAGTTCCTATCTTCTTAAGTATTGATCCTACTATGAGGGACGAGAACAACCCTAAGGCCATGGATCCTAGGGCATCGATGCCGTATCTTTTAAATGATATTTCTATGTTCTTTTTCTTTAAAAAACCAACCCACCCTTTTGCTTGCGTTGCTTCATTCATCTGTCAGACCTCCCAAAATGTAATGACTATATTATACTGTATATACATCTGTCTTGTCACCTATAAGAAAAAAATTTCTATATATTCTCCAAAAGATAGCCCTTTTCCGCCAAAGCATGTTCTATATTGTCCAGCAAATGGTCATGTTCAGCCTCTATGGTATGAAGGTGTACTCCGTCGGTGAGCAAGGATAACGGTTCAGCCTGCTCTTTGTTAAGTTTTTCAACAAAATCATCCACCTTTTCGGGGGTATCTATCATTAAAGTTCCGGTAAACTGTCCGTAAATCTTATGCTCTATTATAACATCCAAAATCTTACCGCCCAACTGAACAATGGTCATAAGTTCGTCCCTTATCTGTTGTTGGGTATGCTTGCAGGGTAATATCCTGGTAGGCTTCTTTAACACAACTACAGGACTTAACATATATCCCTGGGGCGTAGCCAATATATCATGGCCTTTAGCCCTTAAAAGTGCAATATCCTGTACAATTACCTGCCTGCTCACTTGAAAATGCCGGGAAAGTTCAGAACCTGTAACCGGCTGCTCAGCATCCTCCAATATCTTTAATATTCCCCTTCTGCGCTGCTCAGAGGACATACCAAAACCCCCAATCGTCGGCAATACGCTTAAACACACGGCAGAGCATCCTGGCCCAGGCAGCAATGCTTTTGTATAGGGCCAAAGGGACAGGACCAAGCTGCCTTCATTTGCCGTTTTACAGTGATTCTTATCTTATGTTACTATAAATAGCCCCTTATGCCAACACCTTTTTACAAACCGAAAAAAGGCGGAGGTTATCCGGCCTTTTTGGGCATAAAAAAAATAATCCGGCAGCGTCTTACTCTCCCAGGCGGTCACCCGCCAAGTACCATCAGCGCTGAAGGGCTTAACTTCTGTGTTCGGGATG
>DUOD01000005.1 GCA_012838995.1 Clostridiales bacterium | reverse complement strand
GTTGACACAGGAAACTTACTCACTGGCCTGCCAAAAAGGCGATGAAAAGTTCACCGAATTTTTAAACAGCGTAATAAAGGATATCAAAGAATCGGGTGTATACGACGAACTTCTTGAGAAATATGGATTAAACGAATAAATAAGTTGGGATGATTATGGCTAGTAAGGTGGGATATCCATGTTACTAGCCATATATTTTGTGAGCTAGTTACGAAAGGGGGAATACCGAAGGTGGAAAGGGCGGCGGAAATTTTATCCCAATATTATCCCTATTTGTTGAACGGGCTGAAAATAACGGTACTGGTGACATTGGTTTCCGGGGCCCTGGGGACGGCCATAGGCCTTGTTTTGGCATTGATGAGGCTGTCCAGGGTTACTCCGTTTAAGTTCCTTGTTAATACCCATCTGTATAAAAGGAATAATAAATTTATCGTCGGGTTGGCTCATTTTAATCCCCTAAGCTTTATAGCCAGGATTTATATAGAAGTGATTAGGGGTACTCCTACCATGGTACAGCTGGTTATCTTTGCCTTTATTATTTTCGTTAACAGCGATTCCCGGTTTATGATAGCATCGGTGGCCTTTGGCATAAACAGCGGGGCATATGTAGCCGAGCTTATAAGGGCAGGTATCCAGGCGGTGGACAAGGGCCAGATGGAGGCGGGGAGGTCCTTGGGACTGTCCTACGGCATGACCATGAGGTATGTTATAATTCCCCAGGCCGTTAAAAATATTTTGCCGGCGCTGGCCAATGAATTTATCGTACTTTTGAAAGAAACATCCATAGTAGGGGTAATCGGTTTGGACGACCTGGTAAGGGCGGGCAATATAATCCGAAGCAGGACCTACGATGCCTATGTACCTTTGCTGACGGTGGCGGCCATTTATTTATGTATGACCCTTACGCTGTCTAACCTACTGGCAAGGTTTGAAAGGAGGTTGAGAAAGAGTGATTAGGGTGGAAAACCTCCACAAATACTTTGGAGAATTGGAAGTATTAAGGGGCATTAATACCAATGTAAAGAAAGGCGAAGTGGTGTGTGTAATAGGGCCCAGCGGTTCAGGTAAAAGCACCTTTTTAAGATGTCTTAATCTTTTGGAGATGCCTACCAAGGGCGAAATTTATATCGAGGGTTTATCCATTACCGATCCCAAGAACGATGTCAACAAGCTGAGGCAGAGGATGGGGATGGTGTTCCAGCAGTTCAATCTCTTTCCCCATATGACGGCGGTGGAAAACCTCACCCTTGCCCCTATTAAGTTGAAGGGCCTTAGCGACCGCGAGGCCAGGGAAAAGGCCGTTGGGTTGCTGGAAAAGGTGGGGCTGAGCGATAAGGCTGATGTATATCCCGCACAGCTGTCCGGCGGTCAGAAGCAGAGGGTGGCCATAGCCCGGGCGCTGGCCATGGACCCGGATATTATGCTGTTTGATGAGCCTACTTCCGCCCTGGATCCCGAGATGGTGGGAGAGGTATTGGAGGTTATGAAACAATTGGCCCAGGAGGGAATGACCATGGTGGTGGTTACCCATGAAATGGGCTTTGCCCGGGAAGTGGGCGACAGAATACTTTTCATGGACGAGGGGATAATAGCTGAAGAGGGGACCCCTGATGTTATCTTCAACAATGCCCAAAATGACAGGACCAAGGCTTTTCTCAGCAAAGTATTGTAAAAATTTGCGGTTGCAGCTTGAAGGGTAGGTAAATCTTTTATAAAATAGAATTAGAAAGGTGAACCGCAAAATTTTTCTAAAAGGAGCTGACTGCCATGCGTATTACTGTAAGTGGAAAAAACATTGATGTTTCCGATGCCTTGAGGGATGCAGTGGTCAAGAAAGTGGGTAAGCTGAGAAGATATTTCGAACCCGGTACAGAAGCACAAGTTACCCTTTCGGTAGAAAAAAACAGGCACATCGTAGAAGTAACCATTCCCTTCAACGGAATAATACTTAGGGCAGAGGATTTCACCGACGACATGTACGCTTCTATAGATCTAGTACTTGACAAAGTTGAAAGACAGATTAGGAAACATAGAACCAAGCTGGCAAAGAAGTTTAGGGCAGGCGCCTTTAAAAGCTCAACTCCCCTTTTCCTGAAAAAGGATGTAGAGGAGGAATACCAGGAACCAAAAGTAGTAAAAACCAAAAGGTTTGCTATCAAGCCCATGCAGGTTGAGGAAGCCATATTGCAAATGGATCTGTTGGGTCATAACTTCTTCGTGTTCACCAATGCGGACACCAATGAAGTAAACGTGGTTTATAAAAGGAAGGACAATAATTACGGGTTGATAGAACCCGAGTACATGTAAAAACAAAAAAGGGTGGCATTAAGCCACCTTTTTTGTTTTTATGCTAAGGCATTGTCAAAAAACTTTTATAATAAAATCTGACGTCAAGGTATGGATGGTCCTCTTGGAGCGGCAGTTGTTCCCCGGGTTTCCGATATGATTCCGTGGCTGATGACAAAGAGCACCGCCCCTGCTTAAAAAGGCCGGAGTAAAGGCTGGATAGCATTTGACGGTACGGCTTATGGGTGTAGGCCGCCTCTACTGAAAATGCCAGGGTAAAGGGCGGTATCGGCCGGTCGGTTTGTACCGGGAAGATCAATTAAACCCGACCTGCAAAATAAATTGCATGTTTATGATATAATAAAATAGTTAGGTTTTAATGGGACCGGTTTATTTATTAAGTAATGTAGAAATTATCATAGGACGGGAGTGATGCCAATTGAAGATCGTTGTAGTCGGAGGGGTGGCGGCCGGAGCCAGTGCGGCTGCAAAGGCCCGTAGGACCAATGAACATGCACACATTGTATTATTCGAAAAGGGCAGTTATATCTCCTTTGCCAATTGTGGCCTTCCATATTACATAGGTGATTATATAAAACAAAGGGACCATCTTTTGGTGGTGACGGAGGAAACCTTCAAAAAACGGCATAACATTGACGTAAGGACCAACCATGAGGTTATAGCCATTGATCGGAAGAACAAAAGGGTGCTGGTAAAGGACCTTACTACCGAAAAAGAGTTTTACGAAGACTATGACAAGTTGATACTGGCGCCCGGCGCCCGACCCATCAGACCTCAAATGGAAAATATGAACCTTGCCAATGTGTTTACCGTGACCACCATACCCGATGTTGATCAAATAAAGGAACTGCTCTCCCACAGACGGGTTAATGAAGCCGTCGTCGTCGGAGGCGGGTATATCGGTGTTGAGACGGCAGAGGCCTTAAGAAACGTGGACGTTAACGTCACCATAGTGGAACTGTCCGACCGGATACTCCCCGGATTTGATATTGAAATGACGTCCAGGGTGATGAATACCATGGTCAAAAACGGTATTGAAATAGTGTTGGGCAGAAAGGTAGTAAAGCTGTTTGGTAAGCACAGTGTTAAAATGGTGCAGTTGGATGACGGTACCTCCATACCCGCTGATTTGGTGCTGTTGACGGCGGGCATAAGGCCAAATATTGAACTGGCCCAGCAGGCCGGTCTTAAGGTCAACAAGGGCATCATTGTGGATAATAGAATGCAAACCTCCGATCCCGACATATATGCCGCCGGCGATGCGGTGGAGGTTACCCATATAGTCACCCAAAAACCCTGCTGGACACCCCTGGCCGGGCCGGCCAATAAACAGGGCAGGGTGGCGGGTGCAAATGCCGCAGGGGATAACAAGGTTTTTAAGGGCTGCCTGGGCACTTCCATTATGAAGATATTCGATTTGACCCTGGCCAAGACCGGTTTAACGGAAAAAGAGGCCAAGGATGAAGGACTGGACTATGAAATTTCCTATACCCACTCCGCCAACCATGCGGAATATTTCCCCGGCAGCAGGTTGATGTCCATAAAGCTTATTTGGGAAAAGGGAACCAAAAGGGTGCTGGGCGCCCAGATCGTCGGTAGAGAAGGTGTGGATAAACGGATAGACGTGCTGGCCACGGCAATTTACGGCGGGTTTACCCTATTCGATTTGGAGCAGCTGGATCTTGCCTATTCACCGCCCTACTCTTCGGCTAAGGATCCTGTTATAATAGCAGGGTTTGTGGCGGCAAATATCGCCCGGGACGAGGCAAATATCATTACTGCCCAGCAGCTCAAGGCCGCCCTTGATGAGGGCGAGGACATCGACATAATAGATGTCAGGACGCCCGGCGAATATGACGCAGGCCATATTAAAAACGCCCGGCTTATACCCTTGGACGAGTTAAGGGACCGCCTGGGCGAGCTGGATAAAAACCGTACCATTGTGGTATACTGCACCGTTGGTCATAGGTCCTATCATGCCCTAAGGATTTTATGGGGCCATGGATTTAAGAATGTAAAGAATTTAAGCGGAGGATATATCAGCTGGAGAACAATTTAATAACCCGTGGGTAAACAGGATATATTTGAGGGATGCCCAAAAGGGCATCCCTTCTTTAATCGATGGTGCGTTAAATTTTACTTATAGATTAATGGTGCATTGAACTGCCTGTTGATTGATGGCGCGGGGTAAAAAGTCGGGAAACTCTTCCCGACTTTGTTTTATTTATACGCTTTTAACACCTCCTTGTTTTGTTTTTTGCCCAGTCCCCAGCATGTCTTCCAAAGCTGCATATTTAAGCACTTTAGCCTTGCCATGCTGTAGACCGGTTTTATACAATGTTTAATTGTTGCCCCAATAAATTTGCTGTCGATGCCCGCAGCCTTTCTAAGTAATTCCACCGCCCTCCTTATAACCGTCACATGAATGTCTGTTTGTTACACGCTGCAGTGCCATGGCTGATCGGCCTCGATCCCTACGGGTAAGTCTTTGGATGCTAAAGGCTGCTGACTGATCCGGGCGGCAGTTTTTTTCCCTTTTTAACCCAATTTTTCTCTTTTCTTATAAGTGGTAATTTCTTTATTAATTTATCCAACTTTTCAAAATATAAGCTTAAAAATTATGGAATTAGGCCGATGGAGTGGTAAAAAAATGAACTTATTAGTTTAACATTGCAAAATATCCAAAAACTAATTGACATGCCATTCCATACCATGATAATAATTAAGTAAATAAATAAAAATGAGGGGAGAGTCTGTTATGGAAAAGATTAGCGTCGGCATTGCAGGTCTGGGTTTTGGAAAGGAATTCATAGGTATTTATCAAGACCACCCGTTGGTGGACAAGGTTGCCATTTGTACCCGCAACCCGGATACGCTGAAGAAAATAGGCGATGAATTTAAAATACCTCCGTGGCTCCGGTACACCGACTACGAAGAGATGTTGAAAAACGACGAACTGGATGCCATACACATCGTCACTCCTATACTGCTCCATGCCAAGCAAACCCTGGCCGCTCTACAGGCAGGCAAGCATACCGCTTGTACCGTTCCCATGGGCACGTCCATCGACGAGCTCAAACAGATAGTTGCCGCCAAAAAAGCGTCGGGCAAAGTCTATATGATGATGGAAACGGCGGTATACACCAGGGAGTTCTTATACGTAAAAAGTCTTTACGAGAGCGGAAAATTGGGCCGTATTCAGTTTTTACGGGGTTCCCACATGCAGGACATGGGCCTTGAAGGCTGGCCCGATTACTGGCTGGGTTTCCCGCCCATGCATTATGGCACCCATGCAATATCGCCCCTGCTCTGCATAGACGGTAAGTTAGCGGAATACGTAATCGGCCACGGCTCGGGAAGAATCAGCCCTGAATTGGTCGCAAGGTACAATTCCCCCTTTGCGGTTGAGACGGTAACCATTAAAAGAAAGGATTCGGATGTTATGGCCGAGGCCACCCGGTCTCTTTATGATACCGTCCGCCAGTACCGGGAAAGTTTTGATGTTTACGGCAGCAAGATGTCGGTTGAATGGGAACAGATACAGGACGAAGGTGCTTGCCTGTTTGAAGGTGGGGAGTCGGCCCGCAGGATAACGGTACCCGATGCTTATGGAAATTTACCCGAAGAGATTATCCCCTATACCAAACGGGAACAGGTTGTGGATAAAGACCACGTTTCCTTTATACAAGGTGCGGGTCACGGAGGTTCCCATCCCCATTTGGTACACGAATTTGTAACGGCCATAGTCGAGGGAAGGGACAGTGCCCTGGACGCCGTGGTTTCCGCCAATATTACGGCGGCCGGTATACTGGGCCACCAGTCCTGCATGGAAGGAGGATCCAAAATTTATATCCCGGATTTTGATGCATAATTTGCCTTTCGGATTTTATTTGACATCCCGTATACGAAGTGATAAAAATAAATAGGAGCAGACAAAGAAAATCAAGGGAGGAATGAACGTGGCACTGAAATTCCAGACCGTTAACTGGCAGGACGGTAAACTGATACTGCTGGACCAGACTAGACTGCCCCTGGAGACGGTTTATGAAGAAATAACCACAGTACAACAGGTATGGGATGCAATATATAAGTTAAAGGTTAGGGGTGCCCCGGCCATAGGCGTGGCGGCTGCCTACGGTTTATGTTTGTCGGTATTAAATGAACAAACCCAGGACGTGGAAGAGTTTTTAGCCAAGCTAAAAAAGAATTCCGAGTATCTGGCCACTTCACGGCCGACGGCCGTTAACCTGTTTTGGGCACTGGAGAGGATAGAGAGAGTTGCCAACAGCCTAAAGGACCGGTCGGTTGAGGAAATTAAAAAGACCATACTGGAAGAGGCCCACACCATAAAGAAGGAGGATCAAGCCATCTGCGACGGCATTGGCGAGCATTTCCTAAGCCTTCTGAAGGACGGTATGAGCATACTCACCCATTGTAATGCCGGGGCGGCTGCCACCGCCGGGTGCGGTACCGCCCTGGCGCCCATTTACAAGGCCCAGGAAAGGGGATGGAATTTGAAGGTGTTTGCCGACGAGACACGGCCCCTGCTTCAGGGAGCGAGGCTGACGGCCTGGGAGCTCAATGAAATGGGCGTGGATGTAACCCTTATTTGTGATAATATGGCGGCCATGGTCATGGCCCAGGGCAAGGTGGACGCGGTGATAGTGGGCTGCGACAGGGTAGCCGCCAACGGCGATTTTGCCAACAAGATAGGCACCTACGGTGTTGCCATATTGGCAAAAGAGCACGGCATACCCTTTTATGTGGCTGCGCCTTCTTCCACCATCGACCTTAAAACTTTAAAGGGTGAGGATATAATAATCGAGGAGCGGCCCGATGATGAGATAACCTGTGGTTTTGGGCGCAGGACGGCTCCCGAAGGCATTAAGGTGTTCAACCCGGCCTTTGATGTGACACCGGCTAAATATATCACCGCCATAGTCACGGAAAAGGGTATCATATACCCGCCCTTTGAAGAAGGAATAAGAAAAATCTTTAAATAAAAAAGTCATGGGTTGTGTAATAAAACGCCGATGTTTGATATCTTATACCGTATACTGAATTTATTTCACAAACAGGATATAACTTCCGCCCTTTTTGGTCAAATTATAAATAACGGTTAAAATTAAAAAAGGGAGGCAGTATATGTACAACAGTATAAGGGATATCAGGCAAAAAACCCATGACGGATACAGGGTGATTTTGGAGATACCCGAGAAGGATTATATTAATATTTACGAAAATATCGACCGGGAAACGGCATCCAAGGTAATGGCAAATTACCTGCGGTACAGGAACGACGATGCCCGGCCCACCAATATTAACATAGGTCGCAATAAAAACAGGCGTATTGTGAATATTACCGTCGATTTAAAGATACTGGGCAACCAAAAGACCGATCATAATCCATAAGAAGGTCCCCCGTTAATCGGGGGACCTTCTTTTATGGTGCTCCGGCATGGATGGTAGTTTTTCAATTTACTTAATTATAGTATTCTACATATTTTAATAAAATCCTCCAAAATTTTGGTTTTTTTATCTATTCTAATTTTTCCAGCCTTTGGTTGATTTCATCTACCACCCTTTGGTTTTCAGTACTGCCGAACAAGTCCTTGTTTTCTTCATAGATGGCATCACGCCATTGGGCAAGGTTATATTTATTCTTTATCCTCAGTATCCTAAGGACCGACTGATCCAGCCTGTCCATGGATATTTCACCGGTTGCAACTCCCTCCGTTAAGATGTCTATGACATCTTTTTGGATATCGTAGGTGTGGCCTATGACGAACATATCCACCCCGGCGTTGAAGGATGTTATTATGTCTTCCTTTAAGGTGGGGTGTATCTTAAAACCGTACATTTCCGCATCATCGCTTATGGCGAGGCCCTCAAAACCTAACTGATCCCTTAATATGTCCTGAAGGAACACCCTGGACATGGTGGCCGGCAGGCCGGAGGGGTCGATATTGGGGAAGGCCAGATGGCCTACCATTATTGCATCCACGCCGTTTGAAATGGCGGCTTTAAAGGGTACCAGTTCCCTGGACTGAAGGGTTTCAAGGGATATGTCTATTTTCGGCAGCATGCCGTGGGAATCCACCGCGGTGCCACCATGGCCGGGGAAGTGCTTGGGACAGGCTATAACCCCTTCGCTGTGGATGCCCTGGATGAACCGGATGCCGTGCCTTGATACAACATCGGCCGTAGCGCCGTAGGCCCGTCTTATCAGAAGTTTATTATCGGGGTTATCCACTATATCCAGGACGGGCGCGAAGTCCATGTTTATGCCGCCCGCCCGCAGCTCCCGGCCGATTACCTGACCTGTCCTGTAGGTTAAATCAACATCGTCTATCCTGCCCAGTAGCCGTGCATCGGGTATTTTGGTTTTTCCGTCGGGAAGCCTGGATACCGTACCGCCTTCTTCATCTGCGGCTATGAACAGGGGTATGTCCTTTCGGGTGTTGAGCTCATTCAGCTCTTTTGAAAGTTCAAATAGCCCTTTAAAATCCTTAAAATTTCTTTTAAACAGAATAATGCCTCCGATTTTGTCTTGGACGATGAACTCTTTCACATGGTCGGGTATGGTATCCCCTTCAAAACCTATCATGAGGATTTGACCCACCTTTTGCCGCACGGTCATGTCTTTGAGCATCTTTTCTTCCGGTGTTAGGCCGATCGGTGGTTGGGCAGGGGCTTGGGGGTTGGCCCTTGGGTTTTTGTCATCCTCGGTAAGATCCTTCATGTCCTTTTCTATGGCATTTTTGTCGTCATTTGGCGGAATGTCAGTGTCTTGCCGGTTGTGCTCTCTGATCCGGCCCAGGCACCCCGTCAGTATAATCATTATAAGCGGCAGTATTATTATCAGCCTTTTCATTTCTTATATCCACAATCCCTTCTTTATATAAAAACCTGTAGCTGCCGGTGCCACTGCAAACCTTTCATGTTCTATACTCGAAACCCTTCTTTAAAAAAATTGTCGGTTACTGCGGCTACTGCAAACCTTTTATGCCTATTTTACCAGTACCTTGTTCGATAAAAGCTTGACGGTTACCGGAGACGCGGCAAACCTTTCATATTTTGTTCCCAAAATTTTTCTTTAATAAAGCCGGCGGATACAAAAGCGACTGTAAACTTTTCATGTTTTATATTTAAAATCTCTTCTTAAAAAACTATTAGTTGCTGGAGTTATTTCAAGCTTTTATGCTATATTTTTAATATCCCTTACCAAGAATTTCTTCCTAATATGGCGAACAAATCCATGAAATATTTTTTGTTTTTTATGGATAAGTTTCTCTTCGACTAATTTTAGTTTATTTGTCTTTATATTTTTTATACTTCTTTACACTTCCATGGTTTTGTTTTTATCATTGCCCCTCATAACACTTTAATATTTTTGTTTTTCATCCATTGCCTTACATCAGCCGCCTTTAAAAGCAATATGTTTTAAGAACGGCATATCAAGGTATTGCGTGTCAAGAACTCTATTTTTATTATGGCTTTAAAGTTCTCCATATATTAAAGTATTATCATATCTAAATACTATTATAATATACAAAACAAAAAGACTGCAGCAGTGGAATAATACTGGATTGGGCTTGGCATTGTGGCAGGGGAGACCTGTGTCGAAAAAATAAAATTCTCCAAAATATTTGATTGGCACAACATTTTTAAGGATTTTATAGTATAATTGAAAGTATTGAATCAACCCAATGGAATTTAGTATTTTGTTATGATGTTTTGGCTGTAAAAAAGCAAACCTGGTAATTAAAAAACCCTGTCATGAATAATAGTTTAAGGACTAATACTTACAAATTGGGAGGTAAAGGGGTATGCTTGTTATTGAACTGTTAAAGGCGGTCTTTTTAGGAGTGGTTGAAGGGATCACCGAATGGCTGCCCATAAGCAGTACGGGTCATATGATTCTGGTTGATGAGTTCATTCAGCTTAACGCTTCCGATGCATTTAAAGAAATGTTTCTTGTGGTCATTCAGCTGGGGGCCATCTTGGCCGTAGTTCTCCTGTATTTTCATAAACTCAATCCCTTTTCTTCGATTAAGACAAGAAGGGAAAAAAGGGAAACCAGGAGGATTTGGTATAAGGTAATTGTGGGGGTAATACCGGCGGCGGTACTGGGTTTTTTATTTGACGACTGGTTGAATGAGCATTTGTATAATTACTGGACGGTTGCAATAATGTTGATTGTATACGGCGCGTTGTTTATCGTTATCGAAAACCGGAACAGAAGCCGTAGGAGCAGAATAAATTCGTTTAATGAACTATCTTATAAAACCGCCTTTTTAATAGGCATGTTCCAGGTATTGTCCTTAATCCCCGGGACCTCCCGTTCAGGTGCGACCATCCTCGGCGGGATTATACTGGGTTCCTCCAGGAAGATTGCCGCGGAGTATTCCTTCTTTCTGTCCATACCGGTGATGTTTGGCGCCAGTGCATTAAAACTGGCTAAGTTCGGGTCTGATTTTTCCTCCCTGGAAATAGGTGTTTTATTGACCGGTATGGTTGTGGCATTCGTTGTTTCGGTTATCGCAATCAGAATGCTGATGGGATATATCAAAAGACATGACTTTAAAGCCTTTGGTTGGTACAGGATTGTATTGGGTATACTGGTGACCGCCTATTTTATCCTATCCAGATAATCCGGCACCTTTTATGGAAATAAGGCATTTTTACCCATACTGAAAAATAGAATCCCGACATTTATCTGGAAAGTTTTTTTCTAAGATGATATATTTATTATGTTGACTTTTATATAACTGTTTTTGATGGCATGGATGCCATGCAAGCAATTAAACAATAATACTGTTTTTAATACAAGTTTTGCACAATCGGGGGTATATCAATGGACAGCAATAAACGCTATGTCGAATTAAAAGGCATTCCAATTGTCAACAAAGTAGGATACGGTGCCGGTAATCTCGGATATGGAATTATAACTCAGGTTATAGCTACATACTTGGTGTTTTATGCCACGGCGGTGTTGGGACTGCCGGGCGGGTGGATAGGCACGGCGGTGAGTATTAGCGTAATATGGGATGCCATAACCGATCCTATAATGGGATATGTATCGGACAACACCCGTTTAAAGAAATTCGGCAGAAGACATTTGTACATATTGATAGGCAGTTTTTTAATGGCCATCTTCAACTATCTCTTATGGTCGGTACCCCAAGGATTCAGTGATCATATGAAATTTTTATGGATACTGGTCATGATCATAATAGTAAAGACCGCCTTGACCATATATGCAACTCCCTATACCGCCCTGGGTGCCGAGTTGTCCACTGATTACAACGAAAGATCGGCCGTTCAGGGTATAAGGACCATCTTTTTTTTATTGGGTTTATTATTTGCTTCGGTTATGGGCATGGCTATTTTCTTTAAACCCACTCCCCAGTTTCCCCAAGGGCAATTCAATCCCCTGGCCTATAGGAATATCGGCCTTGTCTCTTCCGTTATAGCCGTCATATTCGGCTTGATCTGTTATTTGGGCACCAAAAAATACATACCCCTTTTGCCCAAGGCCGGTGATCCGGAGAACGGTGGCCGGCAAAGGGGAGTTTTTGGTTTGTATAGGGCCTTTATATCAGCCCTTGCCAATAAACAGTTTAAGTATGTCGTGCTGGCCTATCTTTTTACCAATATTTCATCGGCCATTGTTAACACCATGGGGCTTCACGTATTTACCTATACTTTCAATATGACCGGCGGCCATGTGGCAATTATTGTAGGTACCCTGTTTATTATAAGCATAGTATCCCAGCCCTTATGGGTGGCCATTTCCAAAAGGATTGACAAAAAACCTTCGGCCATGTTGGGCTTAGTGCTGTGCATAGTAGGTTGTGTCATACTTCTCATAATGGTTTTCATAAGGCATATTGTGGACGGCAACTATTTGTACATATTACCGGCCGCTGCCATAATAGGCCTGGGTACCGGCGGCCTGTTTTCACTGCCCTTGTCCATGGTGGCAGATACCATAGACGTGGAAGAATTAAGGAGCGGTGTAAGGCGGGAGGGTATTTATTACGGCTGTATGACCCTGGGTTACAAATTGTCCCAATCCATAACCATATTTTTACTTGGAATATTGTTGGACGTAATCAAATTCGATGCCAACCTTCCGGTACAATCGGAAAGCACCATACTATCCATGGGCTTGATACTGCCTATAGGAAGCATCATAAGCTTTGTTTTGGCGATGCTTGCATATTCCAGATATAGTCTCAACGAACAAAAGGTTAACGATATCCGGTGCAAAATAATGTCGCGGGACAGCAAAGCCGGAGATATCAAAATCGATTTATAGCTACGGTACAAGTCCGATTTACAGGCATAACAAGCATATAATTTTTTGACCTAAGGAACGGTAGGTTTTAATTGCCCGGCAGGAGCCAATTAACAAGAGATGGCCCGGCCGGAACCGTCGTGAAAGGAGTCGGCCCGGCCAGAATCGATCTGAAAGGAATTTTTCTGGCAACAATCGGTCTGGGGGAATTTAACATCATAGGGATATAACCGGCAGTACTTTGCGGACCCGGAAAGGGTCCGATTTTTTTGTCCGAATTATCCTATTTCCGTACCAACCTTAACCTGACCGAATATTGATAGGGTACATAGTCGAAATTATTATTACAAACCATAACTATAGTCAAACATAAATTTTGGAGAGTGATGGTTGTTGGATCCGGATAGTTTGTGGAAGGTGGTTATTTTAATTGTGTGTTTAGTTTTATCTGCTTTGTTTTCGTCATCCGAAACGGCTTTAATGTCATTGGGCAAAATTCGCGTCAAGCAGATGGTTGAAAATAGGGAAAGGGGTGCGGACAGGGTTAATAGGCTGTTAAGGGATCCCAATAAGCTTTTAAGCGGCATACTTATAGGCAATAACCTCGTTAATATCGGTGCGTCGTCATTGGCCACATCCCTAACCATTGATGCATTTGGCAATACCGGGGTGGGTATAGCAACCGGGCTAATGACTTTGTTAATACTTATATTCGGGGAAATAACCCCAAAATCGTTGGCAGCCCAAAACGCGAAAAAATTATCCATAAAACTGTCCGGTTTTGTTCAATTTATTATCACCGTTTTTACCCCCGTCAGCTTTGTCTTGTCCCAAATAACCAATTTTTTAGTTAAAATGCTGGGGGGAGAAGTAGACAAAAGTCAGCCCTTTTTCACCGAAGAAGAATTTAAAACCATAGTTAATGTAGGTCACAAAGAAGGTGTTTTGGACGTTGAAGAAAAAGATATTATATATAACGTGTTCGATTTCGGTGATTCCCGGGTCCATGATGTCATGACTCCCCGTACCGAGATGGTATCAATAGACGTTGAATTACCTTATGAAGAAGTCATCCGGGTGATCAGCCAGGAACAATACTCCAGGATACCGGTATATGAAGATAACGTAGACAATATAATAGGCATTTTATATGTAAAGGATTTGTTAATTTTGGAAAACAAACAACAAACCCAATTCCATCTTAAAAATTACATTCGCCCGCCCTACTTTACCTACGAATTTAAGTCCATAAAGGAACTGTTTAAGGAGATGAGGACAAACAGGATTCATATGGCAATTGTTGTAGATGAATACGGCGGGACCGAAGGCATAGTAACCATAGAGGACCTGATAGAAGAGATAGTAGGGGATATAGAGGACGAATACGATAAAAAAATAAATGATATACAGGTAATAAAGGAAAATGAATATGTGGTTAACGGAAATGTCAGAATAGACGTAATTAATGAATTGATAGGAACCAATATACAATCGGAGGACTTTGACACCATAGCAGGGTTTGTAATCGGTGTTATGGACAGAATCCCCCAACTGGGGGAAGTGGTAGAATACCAAAACATAAAATTTATTATAGAGGATATCGATAGAAACAGGGTAGAAAAGATTAGAATAATAACGTAATTAACTATTCCACGTGAAACATTTATTTACAGCCCAATCAATATATGGCATAAGCTGTGGGGGAGGATTGCTATTGCGCAGCTTTTTTAGTATCTCAGGGGCTCGTGCATGTCCGGAGTTGCCCAGGGCTATTATGGCATTGCGTTTTAGGGTATTAAGTCCCCGCCAGCCACAGGCCCTTTGGCCGAAGATCTCCTTAAATTCCTTGTTCGTTAACCTGACGATATCTTCCAGTTTGGGGTTTAGCGTCCATTTATCCGGCATAAAATCCGGATGGTCTATTTGTTTCGCCTTTTTATTGTAGGGGCATACTTCTTGGCATATATCACAGCCGTATAGCAGGTTGCCCAACTTGTGCCGAAGCTTTGGCGGTACACCGTCTTTGGCCTGGGTTAAATAGGCCAGGCACTTGCTGCAGTCCACCGTATGGGGCGATACGATGGCGCCGGTGGGACAGGCCTTT
>DUOD01000030.1 GCA_012838995.1 Clostridiales bacterium | reverse complement strand
TAAGCCAAAATCTTTATAAAAAAGGGTTGATGAGTGTGAAAAAAGTATCCATTGGAAGCTGGGCTTACGTGTTTGGCGAATATGCCGACAATCCTGTCTTGCTGCCCGAACTATGCAGGGAACTCAACAGGCTGAAATTCGACGGTATTAGTCTTGGCGGTTTTAAACCCCATGCCCATCCCGATATCTACGATACCCCCGAGAAAAAGGCACAACTTAAGAAACTCTTTGAGGATTATGACCTTGAAGTAGCGGAGTTTGCCGCCGATCTGTGGAGCGTAGACTCATTGAAACAAAATGAAGAGTGGCTCAAATTATTTGATAAAAACATTGCTTTCATGGCGGATTTGGGCTTTAGAATTATCAGGATAGACAGCGGCACCCCTCCTATATTACCCGATAACATGACCTACGATGATGTAAAGGATTTTATCAAGGACATGTTCAGAAAATGCGCAAGGAAAGCCGCTCAGGAAGGCATTGAGGTGGTATGGGAATTTGAACCTGGGTTTATGATTAACGAACCTGAAAATGTAATCGATGTGGTCAAGGATGTCAACGAGCCCAACTTTAAACTTTTGTTTGATACATGCCATGCCCATATGAGCGCCGTGGTGGGTGCAAGGCATATAGAAGACGGTAAGACCTTAAGGGGGGGCATTGTGGAGTTTTGCGAAATGGCCAAGGACATGATAGGTATTGTCCATTTGATAGACTCTGACGGTACCCTCAATGAGGCCCAGACCAGTACCCACGCACCTTTTGGCGTCGGCGTTATAGACTTTGACGAGGTCATACCCGCCCTTTTGGACAGGGCAAATTACAAGGGCGAATGGTGGGCCATAGATCTTTGTGAATGGCCGGAGGCCTGGAAGGTAACGGCAGAAAGCAAAGCCTTTGTGGATAAAATCAATGAAAAATACTGCAAATAGGCTTAATAAATTATGATAAGGGGTGGTGTTAGATGAAGGGCAAGATGAAGGCCCAGGTGTTTTATGAACCCGAAGTAATGAAACTTGAAGAGATGGACATTCCCCAAATCTCCGATGACGAGGTTTTGGTAAAGGTTAAGACCGCAGGCATATGCGGTTCGGACATTGCCTATTATTACGGGGACAGTCCCCTGGACACGCCCGACGGCAAAGGGCCGTTGATTTTGGGTCATGAGTTCAGCGGAGAGATAGTAGAAGTGGGAAAGATACCTAAGTCTTTGGGCCTGTTCGCACCCGGCGACAGGGTAACCTGCAATCCGGTACAGCAGTGTAATTCCTGTGAATACTGTTCCGAGGGCAAATTCAATGTATGTCCTAATGTGACAACCCCCGGGGTATCGGCCGACGGAGCCTTTGCCGAGTATTGCAAAATGCGTTACACCCATGTATATAAAATACCTGATGATATGTCCTACGAAACAGCATCCATTATCGAACCTTTGGCATGTGCTACATATGGGGTGAATAAACTGGATGTCAAACCCGGTGACTTTGTGGTGGTTTTTGGTTCCGGGTCCATAGGCATATTGATGGTACAGCTTATAAAGGCCCGCGGTGCCGGTAAGGTGGCCCTGGTGGATATGTCGGATTATAAGCTGGGGATTGGTAAGGAAGTGGGAGCGGACTATATCCTCAACATTAAAGAAAAGCAATCACCCAATTATGTGGATGATGTTGTTAAGGAGATATCACGGCTGACGGGCGGCAGGATGGCCGACAGGGTAATAGTACCCACAAGCGCAAAACGGGCCATGCAGGAAGCCATTGATGTTTCGGGTGCCTGGGCTACCATAGTGTATTTTGGACTACCCGGTCCCGACGATAAGATAGAAGTACCTGCTCTAAGCAGCATACAATCGGATATCACCATCAAATTTTCATGGCTGGCGCCCCTGGTATGGCCACAAACTATAAGGACGCTGGGTGCGGGCCTGGTAAGTGTGGATAAGATAGTCACCCATCGTTTTTCTCTGGAGCAGCTGGAAGAAGCCATAGAGTTCATGAAATCCTCACCGGAGGATAAGCTCAAGGGCGTAGTCGTGGTGGATGAATAAACCCAAAAATGTTTTCCCGCCTTTGCTAACGGTTTAATAGGGCAGGTGAAGAGTGTATATTGTTTTGTTGAGCCGAACCAGGGATAGAAAATATTGACTAATATGTAAAATTTCAATATAATACCCTTATAAATAATTCTCGAAATTTATCCAATGATTTAAAATTATCGTTTTTGTAATGGATTAGGTATTTACCATTCAATATTTATTCCGCTTAAGCTGTTTTGTTAAAGAACAGAAGTATTGTTTTTGTATGCTCTTAGTATTTCCCTGGAATTTATATATATCGGCAGATTACATATGCATAAACCAAGAATACTACCGTTTATTTAAACACCGGCAAAATCCCAGGGCGCTTTAACGCCAGAAGTGATAGATTACCCCACGGTAGAGAACGGGGCCCAGGGCAAAGGGTTACTGGAAGCATGCCTAAAGAGTAACGCCCGGGCAATGTATGGGTGGATGTGTAAATTGGCTGTGGGAAACAAAAATAAAAAGGGGGAGAGAAAAATGTCAAGACCGGTAACATTGTTTACAGGCCAATGGGCAGACCTTTCCTTGGAGGATATGTGCAAAACCGCCAAGGAAATGGGCTACGATGGTCTTGAAATAGCTACATGGGGACAAATTGATGTTCGCAAGGCTGTGGAAGATGACGGATATGTTAGGCAGTTAAAGGATGTTCTTGAGAAATACGAATTGGGTTGCTGGGCATTGGGAGCCCATCTGACCGGCCAGTGTGTCGGCGATGTTTGGGACGTAAGGCTGGACGGCTTTGCACCCAGCAAGCTGGCCGGACAGCCGGATAAAATCCGGGAATGGGGGATAGAGGAAATGAAATACACCGCCCATGCGGCTAAGGCCATGGGTGTGTCGGTCGTTACAGGTTTTACGGGATCACCCATCTGGAAGTATTGGTATTCCTTCCCCCAAACCACTGAAGAAATGGTGGAGGCGGGTTTCCGTGAGATATACGACCTGTGGAGCCCCATATTCGACGAGTTTGACAAGTGCGGGGTTAAGTTCGCCCTGGAAGTTCACCCCACCGAAATAGCCTTTGATTATTATTCAGCTGAAAGGCTCCTTGAAGTATTTGACAACCGTCCCACTCTGGGTTTCAATTTTGATCCCTCCCATCTACTGTGGCAGGGCGTGGATCCCGTACTCTTCCTTAAGGATTTCATTGACAAGGTTTACCATGTACATATTAAGGATGTTGCCCTCAACTTTGACGGCAAAAACGGCATACTGGGTTCCCATATAACCTTTGGTGATCCCCGCAGGGCTTGGAACTTTGTATCTCCCGGCCATGGCGATGTAGACTTTGACAAAATCAATCGAGTGTTAAACTGGGGTAATTATCAGGGACCCCTGTCCGTTGAGTGGGAGGACTCGGGAATGGACAGGATTTACGGTGCAACCGAGGCCTGCGAGTTCGTTAAGGGAATGAATTTTTCACCTTCGGATATCGCCTTCGACGATGCATTAAAGAACGAGTGAAGAGGTTTACCCAGATAAATCTAGCAATGTTTAGAACAAAAAGGGGGCGGAAATATGCCGGAAAAGCCTAATTTAAATACGCTCTTTGGTTTTTCCGGCTGTGGTATATAGAGACTTAAAAAAGAGCGTAAGTACGTTGTAGTAGGAGGATGCGGATGTCTAATGCTGTATTGGAATTAAAGAATATATCTAAAACCTTTCCTGGTGTAAAAGCCCTATCCAAAATCAATTTCGACCTGCTACCGGGGGAGGTACATTGTATCTGCGGTGAGAACGGTGCAGGCAAGAGCACCCTGATCAAGATCATCTCAGGTGCATATCAACCGGATGCGGGCGGCAGAATAGTGTTCGAAGGAAACCCTTGCTTGCTTAATCCCCGTACTGCAATGGAACTGGGCATCCAGACCATATATCAGGAACACAATATTTTCCCCCATCTTTCGGTTACCGAAAACATATTTGTGGGTCTGGAGATTACCAATAAGGGGGGGGTTATCAATCGAGGGGAAATGAGGGCTAAAACCGAGGAAGCCTTGGAATTTCTCCACTGTAAATTTAGTCCCGATGCCATTGTGGGGGAACTGTCCAGCGGTCAGAAAAAGTTGGTGGAAATTGCAAAAGCTATGGTTTTCAGAAGAAAGGTAATCATACTCGACGAACCCACCGCGTCCTTATCCATGTCGGAAATCGATATGCTACTGGACGTGGTAAAGAAAGTTGCCCAAGCAGGTATTGCAATAATTTACATTTCCCACCACCTGGATGAGGTGTTCAGGATCGCCGACAGGATAACCGTACTAAGGGACGGTCATAAGATCCTAACCTGCGATGCCAAGGACATAGATGAACCCACGCTGGTGCGTAATATGGTCGGCCGGGATGTTTCGGCATTTTATTCCCGGGAATACTTCACACCGGGAGAAGTGGTGCTGGAGGCCAAAAACCTTACGGGAAACGGTGTAAAGAATATCTCCTTCAAAGTGCGCCGAGGTGAAATAGTAGGGTTTGCAGGCATGGTAGGCTCCGGCCGTTCGGAACTTATGGCGCTGTTGATGGGCGCGGCCGAGAAGCATGGAGGGGAATTATTTGTAATGGGCGAAAAGGTTGATTTTAAGAACCCTTCGGATGCCATAAGGCATAAAATGTGTTTTATTACCGAAGACAGGCAGTACACCGGACTTTTCTTGAACCATTCCATAGCCCGAAACACCATAATAGCAAATCTGGTTAACAGAAAGACCTTGTTTTGGCATCCAAATGAAGATATCAAGGTGGGCAATGAATATATCAAAAAGCTCAACATAAAGGCAAACGACTCTTCCGTTTTGGTGGGTAACCTCTCGGGCGGTAACCAGCAGAAGGTGGTACTGGCCAAATGGTTCAATACCAACGGCGAAATATTTATCTTTGACGAACCCACCCGCGGTATCGACGTAGGCGCAAAACAGGAGATATACAAGATTATGGTGGATCTGCTCAAGCAAAACAAGGCCATCATAATGGTTTCGTCCGATATGCCCGAAGTGATATCCATGAGCGATCGGGTAATAGTTATGAGAAATGGCGTCATCAGCGGTGAACTGAGCCGCCATGATATATCCGAGGAAAGTATACTGCAGTACTCTATAGGGGGAAGTAAAATATGATCAAAACAAACACAAAATCAAGCTTACTGGGCAAAAACAGCGATATAAGGACTGTTGTAGTTGTCACCATCGGTTTTGTTGTGGCCATCGTTGTGGCCCAGCTGGTGATGGGTCTGGTGAGCGAAGGTCAACTTTCGTACCCGTCTTTTATAAGCAGCGTCAATATTTTAAATATATTGATGCAGACGGCGGGTGTAGGGATAATGGCCATGGGTATGTGCACCATAATGCTTTCCGGTGACATAGACCTTTCGGTGGGTATGCTGGTATCCCTTGTAGCCATATTTATTGCCAAGGGTATAAGGGACTGGGGCATACCGTTGCCAACCGCCTTGATCCTGGCCATATTAATAGCCGTAGGGCTGGAGTCCTTGATGGGGCTTGTAATATCCCGATTTAAGGTGGAGTCCTTCATTATCACCTTGGGTGGAAGTATAGCCTTTAGGGGTATAGCCCTCCTAATGTGTAACTCCCAGGAAGTTACCCTGACCGGCCAGCTGAACTTTTTCAAGACCAATCTCATAGAAGGTGCTACCAATACTCAGGGCATGAGTCTCACCCTACCCATTTACGTAATAATATTCTTTGCCATTTTTGTAATCTTTTGGGCAGTGCTAAAGTATACCAGGTTCGGCCGGCGGGTGTATGCCGTCGGTTCCAATGCACAAGCGGCTTACCTTTCCGGCGTTAACGTAAAAAATGTCAGACTGCTCAGTTACGCACTCAATGGACTTTGTGTCGGCATTGCCGGTATATTACTCCTTTCCCGTGTGAATGTAGGGATTATATCAATAGGCCAAAACCTCGAAATAGACGTTATCGCTTCGGTTGTTATAGGTGGAGTTGCCTTAAGCGGCGGTAAAGGTAATGCGGTGGGTGTATTCATAGGTGTATTACTTATGGGTGCCATTTCCAATGCAATGAATATATTGAGGGTACAGAGCGAATGGCAGTATTTTGTAAAGGGTGTCATCATTATCGTTGCAGTCACAGGAGGTGCCATCTCCGAAATCGTAAATGCCCGCAGGGCTTTGAGATTACAGGAAATGGAGGCTCGAGCCCTAAACGGTCAAAAGGAACTTCAGGACACCACAACATCCCAATAACTCCGAGGGCAGTGTAACAATGCCCATGGGCTTTGTCGCTTGCCCTCCCGTGTACTTTACATAACCTAAACGGTTATGTTTAGTAATAAAACATACCCTTAGGGGTAATAAAGAAAAAGGAGGAAAATATCTATGAAGAGGATCTTGGTACTTCTGATCAGCCTGTTGTTGCTGGTAGGCCTGATTTCCGGATGCCAGCCCGCCGAGCAGGCATCTCCTCAGGAGCCCCAGTCCGAACAGGCACAGGAGACCCCGGCACCGGCGGAAACGCCTGCGGCTGAGGAACCGGCCGGAGAAGTGCAGAAAAAGGATATTGGCTTCTATATGGATGCTTCCGACGACTATTACAAGATAATAGGCGAAACACTGACAACCCTGGCAGATATGGATCCCGAATGCGACTGGAACATTAACATAGTTGTCGGACAGTCAACTGCAGCCGAGCAGTTAAACGCTGTAAACGACTTCATCGTTTCCGGTTATGATGCCATCATAGTAATCCAAAACAACGCCGATACCACCAGCGAATGTATCGAGATGTGCAAACAAGCAGGCATCCCGTACTTCGGTGCTACCCACGACTTTTCCCACGTGCCCAATGCCGCAGATGCTGCAGGTTCAATATGCTATGATTTCGTGCAGGCAGGGGTATATGCCGGTGAAGACGCCCTTGCCAGAGGGGCTAAAAGGATAATTATGATAGAGGGTGTGCTAGGCCAAGGTACTGCCGGTGCTCAATCCCTGGGCTTTATCAAGGCATATGAAAATGCCGGGAAGGATATCGGCGGTATGACGGCAGAAGAGTTTGCTACCCAAAAACCCAAGGGTGGCGGTGCCGACCTCGAAATCGTTGCATGGGGTTCGGGTAACTGGTTTGCCGAACCGGCAAAGAAGCTCATGACCGACTTTATCACTTCCTTAGGTCCCGACGGCTGGGACGGAGCGTACGTACAAAACGATGAAATGATGGACGGCGCTATCCAGGCCATCCAAGAAGCCGGCTTGAATCCGTCCGATTACTGGTTGGGAGCCTCCAACGGAAAAGAAAAGTCTTGGGAATGGGTAAGGAATAAGGTTACCACCATGGACGTAAACCAGACGGCTGCACTTGAAGGGGATGCCCTGTACCAGCAATTAAAGGCATATTTCAATGGTGAGGAATACAGAAAGTATATCCATCCTTACCTGACCCCCTTCAACATAGACAACATCGACCAGGTTGCTTTGGTACCCTTCTCCGATGTTAACGAGTACATCAAACAAAGAAGCGAAGGGAAATTCGTATATGACATCAATGATCCCAAGTTCTTAGATAATCCGGGCTACAAATAATACAGGAGTGGAAAGATAGAGGCTGCTACTTGTAGCCTCTATCTTCTTCTTAATTTAAATAAAGCTAACTTAAGCATAATGTTTTTTATATTGGAGGTGCCGGTTTTGATAAAAATAGGAATGAATTTATTTTTATGGTCCGATAATACAAATTTTGCTCAGCATAAAGGCCTTTTGGATTTCTGTAAAGAGGTGGGTTTTGACGGCGTAGAATTCAACGTGGCCTTAATGGACGATCCAGAAGACTGCAGGAGATTTGGTGAATACGCCAAAGAGCTCGGGCTGGGCGTCACCACGGTAGCAACCTTAAATCCCTCCCTGTACAATCCCATTTCCCCCGATCCATCCCTGCGCAAAGCAACCTATCCGGCATTTAAAAGATACGTGGATTTGACCGTAGAACTGGGGGCCACTCTTATTTGCGGTCCGCTGTTCCAGGGTTTGGGATATTTCTCCGGTGCACGGCCGACAAAGGATGAATGGAATTATTCTTTAGATACTATGATACCTTGTTTTGAGTATGCAAGGGATAGGGGCGTAACGGTGGCGGTGGAACCCCTCAACAGGTTTGAGGCATACCTGATAAATACGGTGGACGACGGCATACGCTATGTAAAGGATGTGGGACTTGACAACGTAGGCCTGCTGGTGGACACCATGCACGCCAACATCGAAGAGCTTGACATAGCGGAGTCTTTCAGGAAAGCCCTACCCTATATAAAGCATGTCCACATCTCGGAGAACAATCGGGGCATTCCCGGAACGGGCCATGCTTGTGGTAAAGAGATTTTCGATGTGTTTAAGCAAGGCGGCTATAACGGATATATGACCATTGAGGCCTTTAATCTAGGGGCTCCGTCGCTGGTGGGAGCATTGCACCTGTGGCGAACCTTTGCACCCAGCGATGACCAGCTTGCTAAACAGGGCTATGAATACATCAAAAAAATGCTGGCAGATTAGGAGGTAAAAATGGTAGACAAGGATAGGATTAAAAGAACTATTTCAGAAGGAGAAGGCATTTTACGCATGGTGCCCACCTGGGTACCCAGACCCTTTAACAGGCCCGGCAGGCGGATACGGCTGCATCCCGATGATTACTATGCAATGGGTATGAAACGGGGTGCTATCGTCGAACGCTGGTTTTCGTCCATAACGCGGGTGGAAACCCCAGGGGCTCTGCCCGATGAGGGTTTGAGCTATGTTAATGTGGACGACAATCCTAACCACAAGATTTTGTTCAAGGATTTTGTGGAAGAGTTGGGGGCCGACCTGATAGGCAAAGAACTCATGGAACGCTTTGGCACCTGGCCAATGTACTCGAAGTTTTACGATTATATGCAGCCCCTTTTTCATCATATTCACCACGGTGAGGAGGCATGTAAACGATACGGGGATATAAAACCCAAGCACGAGCACTATTACTTTCCCAAGGAGTATAACCAGCATCTGGGTGAAATGCCCATTACATATTTCGGGTTTGATCCGTCGGTGACTAGGGAAGAGGTTAAAGAACGGCTGAAAAACTTTACCAAGTACGACGGCAGGATTACTGAGCTGTCCAGGGCCTTCCGCCTGGAGTTGGATACGGGATGGTATACACCGGCAGGTGTGCTCCACGCACCCGGTTCCCTTTGCACCTATGAGCCCCAGTGGAACAGCGATGCCATGGCGATATGGGAAAATGTCGTCAACGGAGAAGTCTTCGGCTATGATTGGCTGGCGGGCTATGTGCCCGACAAGCACAACCTGGACGTAATCATGGATGTGGCCGATTGGGAGCTCAATACATGTACCGATTACCGGGAACGTTTCTTTAGAAGGCCCATCCCGGAAAGCCAGGGCGAGGGTTATAAGCAGCTGTGGATCGCATACGGCAACGATTATGTAGGCGCCAAAAAGTTGATAGTGGAACCCGGACACAGCGTAGTGATAAGGGACAACGCCGCATACGGCTGTATAGTTGTACAGGGCCGCGGAAAATTCGGCAAATTTGACTGCGAGTCTCCTACCCTCATACGCTACGGTCAGTTGACGGCCGACGAGTTTTTCGTGTCCCACGATGCATCCACCAAGGGGGTAAAGGTGACCAACTTGTCCAAGTACGAGCCCCTTGTCATACTGAAACACTTCGGCCCCGACTGCGGTATGCCGCGGGTTGAGGCCATGGATAGACCCTTTAAATAACCCTGGAGCTAAGGCATAATACGGGCTTTTATTCTAAAGTAAGGACAAAATCTTTAACTTTAATACTAACAAGGACGCAAAATTTTAAAGGACAAAGAGTAGACCTTTATTCTTAAATAAGGAGGGAAATGCCGTGAAAGTTGGGGTATTTAACCTGATCGATCCCTTTTCCGGTGTGGAACACCAGCTAAAAAGGATTAAGGAAATGGGTTTTGAATGTGCCGATGTTACCGACAGCCATTCTGGGGGAAGCATGGGCGCCTGTGCGGGTTTTGTCGCATCCACCAGCTTAGACTCCAATCCCAAAGAAACGCTAAGGCTGTTCCAAAAGTACGGGCTGGAGATATCAACGGTGTGCGCCCATGGTTGGCTTTTGGATCCGGCCAGCCCCGCAAGATTTGGCACCACAGAGATAATGAAGGCGGTACGCTTTGCTGCGGATATCGGTGTAAAATACGTCGTCACTTCGGAAGACGAACCCTTTAGGACCGAATGGGTGGAGAAACTCACCTATGAGCAAAAGCTGGCGGTGATAGCCGATAAACTGTATGAACCGCTGCTGTTGGCCAGGGATTACGGGGTGGAAATCCTCATGGAACCCCACGGCCCTATATCCGACAGTATACAGGGTATGAAGGATCTTATTGAGATGCTGGATATGCCTCACCTCGGCGTGAACCTGGATACCGGCAATTCGTGGCTGGGGGGAACCGATCCCGTTGAGATGGCCAGGGAGCTCAAGCCCTATATAAAACACGTCCACTGGAAGGACCTGGGGGAAAAGTGGATACCCCTGAGGGGCAAGCAGTACGGTTGCGGTTTTGCAGATATCGCCATAGGTGACGGTGTTATCGATATCAAAGGCGTGTGCGCTGTTTTAGCCGATGCCGACATACCCCATTCCACCCTGGAAATAGTGGGCGATGAGAATGTACTTTTAAGGAGCGTTGAGTTTCTTAAGGCAAATGGTATTGGATAAACACAATATTTTTTCTAAAAGAGGGGAATTTCCCCTCTTTTTATTATTTGGCCTAATTTCCTTTGATGGCCGGCACAGGTTTGAGGTGGGTCAATTTACGCTGGACGGTCAATTCAGCAAATAATATGGTAATATATTGTTATAATCAAAAATAGGCGCACATTAATGACACGTGCTGTACTTCCCGACGTATTTTTGGGTATGGGACCTTCCATGGTATAATATACATAACAAGGAATATTGGAGGCCGCCATGGTTGAAATAGAAGGTATAGTAACCGAAATAGTCTTTAACAATGAAAGCAACGGTTTTACGGTAGCCGAGATCAAGGAAGGCAAGAGGCTGCTGACGGCGGTGGGGTGTATGCCCTACCTATCCCCCGGTGAAACCGTCAGGCTTATCGGTGAATGGGTTACCCATCCCGATTACGGTAAGCAGTTGAAGGTGCACAGCTATAACACCGTCGTGCCATCCACCCTAAACGGTATAGAAAGGTATCTAGCCTCCGGACTGGTGGAAGGGGTGGGACCTGTCACCGCAAAAAAGATAGTTGAACGTTTTGGCCTGGATACCCTGGATATTATACAAAACCACCCGGATAGGCTGTTGGAAGTCCCGGGTATCGGACCTTTAAAAAAAGAGAAGATATGCAAATCCTTTGGCGAACAAAAAGAGATCAGGGAAGTAATGATGTTTTTGCAGTCCTATGGCATTTCCCCCAATTACTCCATAAAAATATATAAGATGTACGGCAGTCAAACAATTAGTCTTATTAAAGACAATCCCTATCGCCTGGCCAGGGATATATCAGGCATAGGTTTTAAAACCGCCGACAGAATAGCCCAGTCCTTAGGCATCGCCTTCGACTCGCCCCACCGCATACGGGCGGGCATTAATTATGTACTGTCCCAGTGCGCCGCCATGGGTCATACATACTTGCCCCGGCAGGAGGTCATAGCCTCCGGTTCGCGGCTGTTGCAGGTGGATGAGCATTTAGTGGAAAATGCCTTGGTACGGTCCATTATGGAGGGGGAAGTTATTCAGGAGCAGCTGGAGGATACCCAGGCGGTGTATCTGGCTCCCTTCTACAACGCAGAGCTGGGGGTATGTACCCGGCTTGTAAGACTGTTATCTTCCCCCATCCCTAAAATAGAAGTAGACCTGAATGAGGAAATTAAACGGCTTGAGGAGCAAACTGGCATAGAAATGGCCCCGGCACAGAAAGAGGCCATCAAGGCGGGAATAAACAACGGCGTGGTGGTAATAACCGGCGGACCGGGCACCGGTAAGACCACTACAATAAACTGTATAATCAACATATTGGAAAATCAGGGCCTTAAAACCGAACTGGCCGCCCCCACCGGCCGGGCCGCCCAGCGCATGACCCAGGCTTGCGGCAAGGAGGCCAGGACTATCCACCGGCTGTTGGAATACGGTTTCACCGGCGATGACGGCGAAGGGTATTTTGGCAGGGATGACGGATACCCTCTGGAGGCCGACGCCGTTATAGTGGACGAGGTTTCCATGGTGGATATTCTGCTGATGAACGACCTGCTTAAGGCTATTATCCCCGGCACCAGGCTCATACTGGTGGGTGACGGTGATCAGTTGCCCTCGGTAGGGCCGGGGAATGTACTCAAGGACATTATCTTAAGCGGAGTGGTGCCGGTGGTCCGCCTGGACGAGATTTTCAGGCAGGCCGAACAAAGTATGATAGTTGTCAATGCCCATAGGATAAACAGGGGTGAATACCCCATCATCAACAGTGAGAATACCGATTTTTTCATGGACAGGCAGGAGCAGCCCGAGGCAATGCTAAACACCGTCATTGACCTGTGCGTCAAGCGTCTGCCCGATTACTACGGTTTTGATCCCCTGAGGGATATACAGGTTATGTGTCCAATGAAAAAGGGGATTACCGGCGTCAATAACCTGAACATAAGATTACAGCACATACTCAACCCTCCCTGTGCTTCCAAGAAGGAAAGGGCGTTAAAGGATATGGTGTTTAGGGAGGGGGATAAGGTAATGCAGATAAAGAATAACTATAGGATAAAATGGACCCGCCTGGGGGGTGACGACCACGGCGAAGGCGTATTCAACGGCGACGTGGGTTTTATAGAGGAAATCGACCTTGAAGAGCAAAGGGTAAAGGTGCTGTTCGACGATGACAAGCTGGTGGAGTATGAATACAGCCAGCTGGACGAGCTGACATTGGCCTATGCCATGTCCGTCCATAAAAGCCAGGGCAGTGAGTTTCCCGCGGTGGTGTTGGTGGTGGCCTGGGGTCCGCCCATGCTGATGACCAGAAATCTATTGTATACCGCCGTCACCCGGGCCCGGGAATTGGTGGTTATAGTGGGCAGGGACAGGATGGTTAGGGCTATGGTGGACAACGACCATGTGGCCGAGAGGTATTCGGGCATAGGGCTGAGACTGAAAAAGCTTATTAAGTAAAAACAATGAAAGGACATGCAAGAACCCACCCGACGGGAAAAGCGTCCCATAGATCCCCGACGCGGTAAGGCTGTCCCATAGATTTACGTCTAATATATGCCGTTTATTTTAGCATAAAGCGTTTATCAACCGAGAGAAGGGTAAGAGATGATAAACTTATCATATGTATACCAATCCTTCCTGGATCTTTTATATCCGCCCGATGTTAAGTGTATAATATGCCAGGGCCGGGAGGACGTTAAAAGGGGAGTGGGTCTATGCATCCCTTGTTATAACGATCTTTCCCTTATAGAACAACCGGCCATACCGGAATATTATATAAAATACCGGGCATGTACAAAAATATTCAGCGTATGTAGATATACCGCTTCAGCAAAGGACCTTATCTACCGATATAAATATAAAGGAGAAAAACACCTGGCCGTTAACCTGGGCTGGATGATGTACCAAAGGGCGGTACAGCACCTCACAAGGGATGGGGTAGATTTTGTCACCGCCGTGCCCCTCCATCTCTCCCGGAAAAGGCAGAGGGGCTTTAACCAGTCTAGGCTGTTGGCGGTAAGGATAGGCTATCTTTTGGAAAAACCCGTACACTATAATTTAATTTCCAGGGTAAAGGATACCCCGACCCAGACCGCCCTGAACGGTGAGCAGCGGTGGGAAAATGTGGCGGATGCCTTCAAAATATCGGCGTCCCTTGATTTAACCGGAAAGAATGTGTTGCTGGTGGATGATGTCTGTACCACCGGTGCCACCCTAAACAGCTGCGGCAAAACCATTATCCGGGCGGGGGCTTCCAGGGTGTACGGCATAACCTTTGCCGCCGGATCGGGATATTAATACATAACCAAACCAATGGGGGTAATACGGATGGATATTAGGAACTGCAAGTCTTGCGGAAAAATATTTCTCTATCAGGGCATCAGTATATGCCCGGCCTGTAGCAGGGAAAGGGATCGTCAATACGAAATAGTCCGGGATTATTTATACGAAAACCCGGGAGCCAATATAGTAGAGGTGTCCGAGGCCACCGGGGTGGAGGAAGACGTCATTTTAATGTTTTTAAAGGAGGGCCGGTTACAGCTGGCCAAACCGGGAATTGGGCTTAACTGTGAAAGATGCGGCGTGCCCATTACAACCGGTAGGTTGTGCGATAATTGTGTCAAAGAAATAAAGACAGAAGCAAAGGAAATTACAAAGACTGAATTAAATAATGCCAAGAAATTGGGCAGCGGGGGAGAAAGGATGCACGTTCTTGACAGGATAAAGTACAAGAAGAGATAAGACTTTTTGTTTTGCCCTAAACTTTTTTTTTAACATGACGATATATTGTATGACGAACGGTATGAACAATGTATTACAAATAGTATGATTTACATAATACCAATGTTTATTGATGAAGGTGGTTAAATATGAGAGTAATACCCGGCGGTATCCATAAATCCCTGGGGGTTTACAGGACCCAGGACACAAAAAAGGATATCAAGACAAATAGTTTGTCCACCGACAGAAAGCAGGACAAGGTTGAACTGTCCGACCGTGCCCAGGCCTTTCGCGCGGCCCTTGACAGTATAAAAAAATCGGCGGATATAAGGGAAGATAAGGTTCGGGCCTTAAAGCATGAAATACAGTCGGGCAGGTATAAGGTGGACAGTGTCGAGCTGGCAAGAAGGATATTGCAGGAACATTGTATCGACAAAAAGGATTGGTGAAAGGGTAATTTTTATCTTCTGATATGTGGGGTGTGGAAATGGAATCGTTAATAGAAAATATGATCGAAGTGCTGAATGCCCAGTATGACAACTACAGAAAGCTGCTGGAACTGTCCAGGGAAAAATCCGATGTTATTGTGGACGGTAGGTTAGACCAATTGGAAAAAATGGTGCGTCTGGAAGAACAGCTTATAATAGAAGCCGGACGTTTGGAACAAAAGAGGATGAACACTGCATGTGAGTTGGCAGAGGGCTTAGGCATACCCCAGGAAGAGGTTACCATAGACCTGCTTATGGAACACGGCAGCCAGCTACATAAAAAAAGGCTGACGGAGCTCAAAGGTTTGCTAAATAGATATATTGCCGACCAGAAAAGGATAAACGAACTAAACAGCAAACTTTTAAACAACTATCTGGACTATATTGAATTTACCTTAAACCTGTTGACCGGTGCCGATCAGGAGGTGCTATACCACGGAAAGGACAAGGGCCAGGCCGCCGGCGTCAAGAGGAGTTTATTCGATAAAAAGGTATAGGGAGTGGAAATATGCGATCGACTTTTTACGGACTGGAAATAGCCAGGAGCGGTATGAACGCACAGCAAATAGGACTGGATGTTACCAGCCACAACATAGCAAATGCCAATACACCCGGCTTTACAAGACAACAACCCATAATGCGAACAATAGCGCCCGTTAGCGCATCCTTAAGCAAGTTCGTTTCAAATAACACCGGACGGATGGCTGGTATGGGGGCAGCCATACAACAGATAAGGCAGATAAGGGACAGTTTTCTTGACAGCCAGTACCGCAAGGAAAACAAACGACTGGGGGAATGGCAGATAAAACAGCAGTCCCTGAGCCTTGTGGAGGCCATTTTCAACGAACCTTCGGAGACGGGCATAAATTCGGTGCTCAATGAGTTCTTTAACGCCCTCCAGGCCATGAGCCTTAACCCGGAAGATCCCACCACCCGGGCCACGGTACAGCAAAAGGCCTTTGCGCTGACGGAAAACATAAGGGAGGTTTACATAAAACTCGAGGAGCTGCAAAGGCAGCTGGACGACAATATAATTTCATATGTACAGGAAATAAACTCCTATGCTAAGGAGATATCCGAGCTAAACAAGCTGATATTTAAGTACGAGGCTTCCGGCCAAAGGGCCAACGATTTGAGGGACCAGCGGGAGCTGTTGCTGGATAAACTATCCGAGATAGTGGATGTCACCTCCTACGAGGACGCTGACGGACGGTTTAGGGTGGACATAGGCGGGCAAATGCTGGTCAATCATTTTGATGTCAAAACCCTGGATGTAAAGGTGAGGAGCGGCAGCCTTACCGGTAACCCACCCAAGAACAATTACACCGACATAGACGGTTTGCACGAGGTGGTGTGGTCGGAAACCGGTGATGCCCTCAACATTAACGGCGGCATCTTAAAGGGCCTGATGGACATGAGGGACGGTATAGGTGCAAAGGAAGATCCCATCACCGACGCCGAAGGTAATATAATTCAGCCCCCCAATAAAAATACGACCTTTGGAATTCCCTATTACATGCAGCAGTGGAATGCCTTTGCCAAGAATTTTATGATAAAGTTTAACGCTATTCACCGGGAGGGATACAACCTCTACGGTGAGACGGGAATAGATTTTTTCTCCGACGGCAGCGACCAGTTTGACCCCCAAAACGTCAACCATCCGGCTGCGAAGTTCATAACCCTGTCCAAAGAACTACAGGACGATTGGAACAATATAGCCGCCATTTACCTTGACGAAGACGACGGGGGCATCGGTCCCGGGGATGCTGAGGGTAATAACAAGAACTTACTGAGACTTATAGCTTTAAGGCATGATACTGATTTCATGGGCGGCAACAGCGGCACCATGGACAACTACATTAAAAGTCTGATCTCCACTTTAGGCGTATCCAGCCGTCAGGCACAGCATATGATGGAAAACCAGCAGTTTCTAACCGCCGAAATCTCGCGGCGGCGTATGTCGGTGTCCGGCGTGTCCCTGGATGAGGAAATGGCCAACATGGTAAAGTTCCAACATGCCTATAACGCTTCGGCCAGGGTATTTACCGCCATGGACCAGATTTTGGATACGCTGATCAACAGATTGGGTCTTGCCGGTAGGTAATCTTCCGGCAAGAGTATAACGCTGGATTGCTACTGTCAATTGCCGCAGGATATATAGCACAAAAGGGGTGTAGATATAATTGCGTGTAACCAATGGAATGCTGGTAAACAACATGATGAAATACATGAGCAATAACATGGCCAGGTTGGAGAGGCTGCAGGCGCAGCTGGGCTCGGGCAAAAAAGTGAGGATGCCTTCCGATGATCCGGTGGCTACCTCCATGGCATTAAAATTACGCACTGACTTGGCCCAGAACGAACGTTATATCGAGAACGCCGACAGCGCCATATCATGGCTGAATACCACCGAGAGCACTTTAAAGGATTTAGGCAGCGTATTGGATAGAGTACGGGAGCTTGTTCTGTCGGCTGCCAACGGTACCTTGAGCGAGAGCGACTATAAAAAAATAGCCGATGAGGTTAAGGAGCTGCAAGACTACGTAATGCAGCTGGGCAATACCACCTATGCCGGTCGGTATATATTTTCGGGGTATAGAACCAACCAACCGGCCTTTGTCATATCACCTGAGGACGCCGTTGATACCTTCCAGGGTGTAATCGGCGGGCAGGTGGTTGATGATATATCCGGCCTGGTAGATCTTACGGTAGAGCATCAATTGGACCAGGCCCAGGCCGGCAGGTATTACATCCGTTTTGTGGAAGATACGCCTGGGGATACCACCACCGCCAAGTTCCGGATTTTTAAAATGGGTAATCCCCAGCCCCTGGAAGTGGGGGGCGACACCGTGTTCACCGTAGGTGACGAGGTGGTTTTAGGGGATAACATAAGGATAGCCGTTCAGCCCCATCCCGACGGTGCCTATAACGTGGACGACTACCTGGGCTTTATTGTTAAGCCTGCCGATACCCTGGTATACCAAGGCGACAACGGCAATGTGGATTTTGAGGTAGGTGTAGGTATCAGCATAACCGTTAATGTTCAGGGCGGTAAAGGCGGGGTGGATATAGACGGCATTTACAACCTGTTGGGATTAATAGTCGACAGTTTAAATGCCGGGGTTATGGCCGCCATGGATGGTTATATTCCCCAAATCGACGGGCATATCCATAATGTGCTGGCACAAAGATCGGCGGTCGGGGCTAAGACCAACCGGTTTGAGCTGTTGACGGACAGGATGGAAGGAGAAAAGCTCAACTTCACGGACATACTGTCAAAAAACGAGGACGCCGATTTGGCCATGGTGATAATCAGCTTGAAGGAAGCTGAGAACGTGTACAGGGCCTCGCTGGCGGCCGGTGCCCGGGTTATAATGCCTACCTTGGTGGATTTCTTGAGGTAGGTAGCGGCCATGGGACTTAGTATTAGCATCACCCCGGCTCGGTTGGGGATAGATATACGCCCTGCCGTCATGGACATACATCACTCTCTCCCGACGGCCCAAATCAAGACCACCGACGGCCGGCTGGAAATGGACATGCAGCAGCCCAGGGTTTATATCGACCGGTATGAGTATTTAAAAGAGCTGGGGTTAAAAAACTATAAGGATTTGACAAAGGATACCGCCCAAGCATCATACAGGGCGGTTATGGAATATATAGGGGAAATAGCCCGCCAGGGAGACCGGATGGCTGCAATAGAACTGGGCGGCAACCCCATTGCCGAAATTGCCGCCGATACTGAGGGTTTTACCTCATCCGGCCGTAAGGGCCGGCCGATAAGTTTTCCTAACATAAACTATAGTACATCCGGCGGCGTACACCTCGACTACCAAGAGGGCAGTTTTGAATATAATGTCCACCTCCGCCCGGTTACCTTGGATGTGATTCCCCAAAAAGTGGATTTATACCTTAAGCAGAAACCCGGTATAAAGATAGAGTATAAGGGCATGAATATTGACAGGAGGATATAGCATGATTATAAATACCAAGCATTTCGGGTATGTCAAAATACCCAGGGAAGAGATCATAACCCTTCCCCGGGGCCTTTTTGCCTTTGAGGATATTAAGGAATACGTTATCCTGGGTAGAAAAAACAGTGACAACCCCTTTATGTGGTTCCAGGCGGTGCAAAATCCTGATGTATGTTTTGTGGTCATAGATCCCCTGACCTTTAGAAAGGACTATTCACCTCCGATCGACCAAACCGTACTTGAAACTTTGGAAGTAGAGGATGAGGCCGATATCAGGTTTTTGGCCATTGTGGTCATTCCCGACGATACTGCCAAGATGGCTGCCAACCTGAAGGCGCCTATCGTTATAAACGCTAAAAAGAACATAGCCATGCAGGTGATATTGGATACCGACGAGTACAAGATAAAACACTATATCTTAGAAGAGATACAAAAGGGAGCATAATTATGCTGGTGCTGACTAGAAAGAAGGGCGAGGCGTTAATAATAGGTGACAATATTGAACTCCAGGTGGTGGACATCCAGGGTGATAAGGTGAGGCTGGGCATTAATGCTCCCAGGGATGTGTCTATCCTTCGTAAGGAGCTTAGGGAGGAGATAAAACAGGCCAATAAGGAGGCGGTGGCCAGTTCACCCGGCATATCCCTGGACGACCTGGGCAGCATATTAAAAAAATAATGGACCTACTAACCGTTTCCATAAACATTTGTGTCCATTTCCGGAAAAGGCAGCTGAGGTCCGGATGACGGCATTTTTTATTTCTTTTTTTGTCTTGTTACTTGCAACAAATAAAAATTTCATGCTTTAGCTATAAAGTTTTTGGATTTTAATACGATATATATAATGAAACC